>JAFUXX010000458.1 GCA_017476965.1 Kiritimatiellia bacterium
CGCGGCCCACGGAGAGGAGAGTGCCGTCGCGCAGCGCGACGGGGCCGTGCGGCGAGGAGCCGGCCATCGCGAGGCGCTCCGGGGCGCTCCACGTACGCCCGTCGTCGCGGGAGCGGACGCACCAGAAGTCGACGAGCTTTTCGAGTTCGTAGATTGGGCGCTTTTCCGCCGCGCCGTAGAGCGCGAAGAAGTACGGGTGCGTGAGGTAGGCGATCGAGGTGAACCACGACACGAGCAGTTCGCCGTCCGGCAGTACGCAGATTCCGGCGTCGCGGTCGTCGAGCGGGGTGTCCGCGACCGTGACCGGCGCGGACCACGTGCGTCCGCCGTCCTCCGAGCGCGAAATCCGCACCTTGCCTTCGGGGCAGATGTGGCCGAGCCTGTCGCCGGAATACGCGGCGACGAGCGCGCCGGAGCGCGTGCGCGCCACGGTCGGCCAGCCCGCGCACCGTCCTTCGCGCTCGCGCGCGGCCGGGCCGCAGGAGAGAACTTCCGCTCCGCTCATCGCAGTCACCCGATTTCGAGCGCCTGGTTTTCGCGGATGAACCCGAGCGCGGCGATGCGCTTGGCCCACGCGGCGTACTCGGCCTCGGTGATCGGGCCGAACGGCATGCGGTACGGGCCGCAGTCGATCCCTACGAAGCGCATGAACGCCTTGCGGTACGTCCAGTTTTCGGGCTCGAGCAGCAGCTCCACGAGGCGGTTCGCTTCGGCCTGCCGCGCCGCCGCGCCGGCGAAGTCGCCCGCCGCCGCGAGGCGGCAGATGTCCGCGAAATGGCGCGGGATGATGTTGTAGTTTATCCCGATGCCGCCCGAGAACACGTCGCCGAGCGAGAGCGCGCACAGCAGCTGTTCGTCGCATCCGGCGAACCAGAGCGTTTCCTTGTCGAGGGCGCGCTTGAGAGTCTGCGCGGCGTAGTAGTCGCGCCCCGTGTACTTCATGCCCTTCACGTTCGGGATGTCGAAGATGCGGGCGTCGCGCGCCGGCACGAGCGCCGACGTGAACGAGTACGCGAGAAACGGCAGGTCGGTCGCGGACGCGATGGCCGCGTAGTGCCGGCACGTCGCCTCGAAAGAGGTTGAGTAGAGCGGCGGCACGACGGCGGAAATCCAGTCCGCGCCCACGTCCGCCGCGTGGCGGGCGAGGGCGACGGCGTCCTCCGTGCGGTTCGCGCCGACGTGCGCGATGAGCTTGCCGCGGCCGCGGTTGGCCGCCGCCGCGGCGTCGTACACCGCCATGCGCTCCTCGACCGACATGAGCCACCATTCGCCCGTCGTGCCCGTGAGGTAGAAGCCGCGCAGGCCGTTCGCGAGGCCGTACTCCACTATCCTGGCGATCGCGTCGGGGTTGACGCGGTCCTTTTCGTCGAACGGGGTGAAAAGCGCGGCGTAGGCGCCGCGCATGTCTGCGAATCCGTTTTTCATCGTGCAAATGCCTTGCGCAGCAGCGAGATCGCCGGAGCGGCGCGGAAGGAGTGGTCTTCGGGGATGCAGTAGCTGTACTGCCGGTAGAATTCGTCGCGGGTGAGCCCGCGGTCGGGGATCGGGCGATGCTCGGCGCGCGAGGCAGGGTCCGCGAACGCCGGGTAGTACGACACCTCGAACCGCTCCGGCGCCCCGGCCGCAGCGTAGGCGCGGCGGACGAGGCCGAGGGCGTCGTCCGGCCCGCCTTCGGTGATCGCGAGCCACCGCGGCGCGAGGGCGGCGCACTGTTCCGGAAAGCCGAACGCCGCGAGCCGCCCGGGCACGACGTGCCAGTTGCCCACGTTCTGCGTCATCTCGTTCTCCGGCTCCTCGGTTATCGCCACGTAGCGGCGCAGGTCGTCGTGCAGGAACTCGTTGAAGACGACGGCGCGCACGTCCTCGCGCAGCAGCGCGACGGCCACGGCGGACTCCGTCCCGAGCGAGTGCGACGAAATCGCGATCTTCCCGCGGTCGAGCCACGGGAACGCGTCGAGGAAGTCGAAGAACCGCAGCCGCTGGTGGACGGTGAGGCCGAGGTAGCTCCAGCCCGCGTCGAGCAGCCCGTGCGTGAACTGCACACGCGTGTTCCACTGCGTTTCGCCGGCCGCCGGGTCGGTGATCACGGACGTCTCGCCGATGCCGGGGTTGTCGAACGCGACCGCCGCCCAGCCCTCGCGCACGAGATGCAACGCCATGCGGTTGCGCTCCTCGTGCGCGACGTGCGGCCAGTTGGGGTGGCCGGGCAGCGGTTCGCCGCAGAGCGTTTCCTTGGAGTGGTTGGAGCCGGGGTAGCACATCACGGCCGGCACGGGGCGCGCGGCGCCTGCGCCGGCGGGCACGAGCGCCAGCACCGGCACGGCGCTGAACCGGTCCGGGTAGAACTCCCACTTCTCCGCGGCGTACCCGTCGCGCTCTTCGCGCCAGAGCATTTTCGGCGGAGGTTGCGGCGAAGGGGAGGGGAGGCGCAGCAGTTCGCGGGTTTTCTCCGCGATGCGGCGGCGCCACGAGTCGAACCCGTCCGGCGACGGGTTTTCCGGGAGCGCCAGTTCGCGGCGGATCGAGCGCATGGCCGCGAGGTGCGCCGCCATCGTGCAGACGTACCGGCCGTCTTCGCGTCCCGAGGAGAAGTTTTTTTCGAACGTGATCATCGCGTGTCTGCCGTTTCGGCGGCGGTGCGACTGCGGGGCCGGATGATACCACTTTCCCCGCGCCGGTGGAAACGTTTTCGGCCG
>JAFUXX010000459.1 GCA_017476965.1 Kiritimatiellia bacterium
CCGTCGTTTTCGTCGTCGTCGATTACCCCCGCCGCAAGCGCTGCGCGGCGGCGCTCCAAGGCCGCGTACGTCTCCTTGTAGTCGCCGGAAAAACCGGGGTCGAAGCGGCGGATGCGCACGTCGAGCGGCGGGTGCGTCGCGAAGAGCGCCTGCGCGCCGCCCGCCGCGAAGAGCATGTGGGATATTTCGCCCGCGCGCGGCGATTCGAGGGCGGAGTGGTTGGAGAGCGCGCCGATTGTTTTCAGGGCCGACGCCATTCCCGCCGGGTTGCGGGTGAACTGCACGGCCGAGGCGTCGGCGAGAAATTCGCGCTGCCGCGAAATCGTGCTTTGCAGGATGCGGCCGAAGAGCGCGCCGAGCGAGCCCAGGACCCACACCGCGAGGCCGGCGAGGGCGAGCGCCATCGCGATCGCGAGCCTGTCGTCCTTGTCGTCCTTGGAGCGCCGCACCCGCGGCGACCGCATGACTTCCCACGCGGCGCGCATCAGCACCTTGCCGAAAACCGCGAGGCACACGATGCCGAAAATCGAGGCGAGCAGCCGGACGTTGAGCCGCATGTCCCCGTTGAGGATGTGGGAAAACTCGTGGCCGACCACGCACTGCAGTTCGTCGCGCGAGAGGTTTTCG
Source organism: Kiritimatiellia bacterium (assembly GCA_017476965.1). Taxonomy (GTDB): domain Bacteria; phylum Verrucomicrobiota; class Kiritimatiellia; order RFP12; family UBA3636; genus UBA3636. The sequence continues at coordinate 628 of JAFUXX010000459.1, forward strand.
AGCGCGCCGCGCGTGACGGCCACGGCGGCCCGGTTGGCGGACGTCCCCGCGGCGAACGCGTTTATGCCCTGTTCGCCGTCCAGCACGTACGCGGCCGGGATGGCGATGCCGGAGGCGATCGACATCTCTTCGACCACGTTGAGGAACCGCTTTTCGAGGCGGTCGCGGGTGCGGGGCGAAACGCGCCTGCCGCCGAGCGCTTCGGCGACTTTTTCGCCGCCGCCCCCGAGCTGCGAGGCCTTGAAGAGCGTCGCGATGCCGACGACGGCGAGGACGATCCCCGCCGTCCACGCGAAGACCCCGGAGTGGTCGAGCAGCCAGTCCGGGTCCGCCAGCGCAGCTTCGGGCGGGAGATTCTCCGCGAGCGCGGCCGTTCCGCCGGCAAGCAGGCAGAAGAGCGCCACGATGCCGCAGAGGAAAGCCAGATAGAGCGCGACGAGGAACCTCGTGCGCTTCCTGGCTTTGTCCTGGTAGTCGAGGAACGACGGCATTTCCGGTCCGCCCGCGGCGCCCTGCGCCCTTTAGAACGAGACTTTCGGGGCTTCGCGCATTTCCGGCGCTTCGACTTCGAGCAGCTTCGCTTCCGGGAACCCGAACGCGCCGGCGAGCAGCACCGCCGGGAACACGGAGCGGGCGTCGTTGAACGACGTGACCGCGTCGTTGTACGCCTGGCGCGCGAACGCGACCTTGTTTTCAGTGCTCGTGAGTTCCTCCTGGAGCGAGAGGAAGTTGGAGTTGGCCTTGAGATCCGGGTAGCGCTCGACCGTGACGAGCAGGCGCGAAAGCGCGCCGCCGAGCGCGGCTTCGGCCGCGCCGAGACGCGACATGGCGTCCGGGTCGCCCGCGGCTTTCGCCGCCGCTTCGGCCGCGGCGGCCGCGGTGTTGCGGGCCTTGATCACGGCTTCGAGGGTTTCGCGTTCGTGCTTGGCGTATCCTTTGACCGTTTCGACGAGGTTCGGCACGAGGTCGTAGCGGCGCTTGAGCTGCACGTCGATCTGCGCGAAGGCGTTCTTGTAGGCGTTGCGTTTGCGCGTGAGGCCGTTGAACACGCCGATCGCCCAGAAGGCGAGCACGACGAGGACGGCGACAGGAATCGCCCACGCGGGCAGATTCGTTTCGGCGAGGAGGAGGTTCATGAGAGTCGAGAGTTGAGAGTTGAGAGTCGAGAGTTGAGATTGCAGATTGCAGATTGAAGATTGAAGATTGAGGATTGAGGATTGAAGATTTTGTTCAGCCCTCTCCCCGCAACTCCACGCTTTCCAGCGTGGCCGCGGTGCGGCCGTCCCAGTGGACGCGGAGCGAGACGGCGCGGCCGTCGGCGCGGATCGTGGCGGGTTCGGGCGTGAAGGCGGCGGCGGGTTCGCCGTGCACGATTACCTCGTACGTGCGGCCTTCTTCGAGCGGTAGCGGCAGGTCCGGCCCTTCGACCGCGATGCACGGCGGGTCGAAGCCCGGTTCGAAGCGCAGGCCCGCGAGTGCGCCGTCCGCGGCGACGACCGTCGTGCCGAACTCGTGCCGCATCGCGGCGGCGGGCAGGGAGAGCAAACCGGCGGCGCCACCGGAAAGGCCGGGGGTTTTCTCGAAGAGCTCCGGGCTGCGCGCGTAGGCGAGGTACGAAATCGCGACGCCTTCCGGCGGGTCGAAGCGCACCCACGGCGCGTCCGGCGTACCGGGCACGGCTTCGCGCCAGACCCATTCGGCCCCGTCGGGCCGTTCGGCGCGGTAGAGCCAGCCGTATCCGCCGCTTTCGCGGATCTCCGCGAACGACCGCACCTTCGCCGGCGCGTTCGCGGACGGCGGATCGACGCGCCAGAACTTGGTCGGGAACTCGGGAACGCAGAGCGCGGACCGGCGCGCGGAAATCCCTGACTTGAGATCGGCTTGTCCGGGATCCTCCACCGCGAACGCCCACGCGCCGCGGTCCGAAGCGAGGAAACGCAGGCCCGGTTCGACGAGCGCGCGGGAGAGCGTCGCGCCGAAGGGGAACGGCGACACTTTCGCCGGAAACGCGTTTTCCTGCAGGATCACGGCCGTCACGCCGTATTCCCGCAGCCCCGCCGCCTGGTCGTCCGTGAAGTCTCCTTCGGTCATCGTCTCGAACCTGTGGAAGACGCCTTCGACGTACTCCGGGCGCGTGACGGCCGCGTATCCGTTGAGCGTCCTCACTCCGCTTTGCATCGCGGAGTGCATGTAGACGGAGCTCCACGACGAATCTCCCGGCCACACCGGAAGCGCGAGCGCTTTCGGCACGAGCCCGCGCGCCTCGGCGTCCGCTTTCACGGCTTCCCACGCGCGGTTGGATTCCGGCAGCAGGCACGTGCCTACGTGCATCCCGCGCGAGGAGTCGAGCGCCGCGGC
>JAFUXX010000460.1 GCA_017476965.1 Kiritimatiellia bacterium
CGCGGCGGCGTCGGCCGGAGAGGCGCGGCCTTCCTGCGCGAGGCGGTTGCCGTCGTTGACGAGGGAGTGGACGGCGGCGAGGGCGAGGGGCGTGTTCAGGTCGTCCGCGATCGCGTTCTCGAATTCGGCGACGCGTTTGGCCGTCCATTCCGGCGGCTCCGCGCCGCGGGGCGCGCCGGCGGCGAGGGCCTCCATGCGGGAGGAAAAGTCGTCGATGCGCGCGAGCGCGGTGCGCGCGGCGGCGAGGGCGTCGAACGCGAAGTTGAGCGGCTGCCTGTAGTGGCCGGCGACGAGGACGCAGCGGATTTCGCGGCCGGTCCAGCCTTTCGCGAGCAGGTCGCGCAGGGTGTAGAAATTGCCGAGGCTCTTGCTCATCTTCTCGCCGTCCACGCGCAGGTGCGCGCAGTGCAGCCACTGGCGGACGAAGGGCTTGCCGGTGGCGGCTTCGGCCTGGGCGATTTCGTTTTCGTGGTGGGGGAAGAGGTTGTCGATGCCGCCGGTGTGCAGGTCGAAGCTCTCGCCGAGGTACTTCATCGACATCGCGGAGCACTCGATGTGCCAGCCGGGGCGGCCGGGACCCCACGGGGAATCCCACTTCACGTCGCCGTCGTTTTCGTCCCACGCCTTCCAGAGGGCGAAGTCGCCGACGTCGTCCTTCGCGTACTCGTCGTTGGAAATGCGGACGCCGGAGCGCATTCCGCTGCGGTCCAGGTGCGCGAGCTTGCCGTAGCCGGGGAACTTCGCGACGGAGAAGTAGACGCACTTGTCGGGGGCCTGGTACGCGACCCCGGCGTCGAAGAGGCGCTGGATGAGCGCGATCATTTCCTTCACGTGGTCGGTCGCGGCCGGGTAGACGGAGGCGGGCTCCACGGAAAGGGTGCGGAGGTCTTCGAAAAACGCGTCCTTGTACTTTTGCGTGTATTCGCGGAGCGGCACGCCGGCCTTGCGGGAATCGCGGATGGTCTTGTCGTCCACGTCCGTGAGGTTCATGACGTGCGTAAGGCCGTACCCGGCGTATTCGAGAGCGCGGTGGAGGACGTCCTCGAACACGTATGCGCGGAAATTGCCGATGTGCGCGTAGTTGTAGACCGTCGGACCGCACGTGTAGAGCCCGGCCTTGCCCGGGACGAGCGGCTCGAACGGCACGACGCGCCGCGACATCGAATCGTAGAACTTCAATTGCATGGCGGGACGGATACTACCAGACCCCCCGCGCGCGGGCAAGCGGCGGAGAAAACGCGGAAACGGGAAAGCGAGGGGCGGGGGAGTGGTTGGGGAGGAATGTCAGTCCGCGGGGCGGGAAATTGCGGCGAGGCGGTCGCGGCAGGCGGCGAGGAGATCGGCCGCTGGCTCCTCGCCAGAAGTTTTCACCGGCCCTCCCGTTCGGCGGCGAGCAATGCTTCGAGAAGATCGCCCGCGGCGAGCCGGGAACGGCCGCAAGCGAGCGGAGGAGGGTTTCCGAGGCAGTCGGAGTGCGATGCGAAAACGGGCCCATCCCGGAAAAAGACGGGCGGCCGCGAAGGCCGCCCGTCGCGAGCGCTTTGCGCTTGGCGCTAGGCCTGCTTGTGGAGACCGGCCAGCTGCGTGTAGAGCTGGTACTTGGCCTTGAAGCGCTTGTCGGCTTCTTCGACCATCTTCTTGGCCTTCTCCGGGTTGAGCTTCGCGAGCTGCTTGAAGCGGTTCTCGGTGGAGGCCTGCTCGGCGAACGCGCGGGACGGCTCCTTGGAGTCGACCTTGAGCTCGCCGGTGGCGGGGTTGTAGCGGTAGAGCGGGAAGTGGCCGGTTTCGACGGCGATCTTCTGCTGCTCGAGGCCCTTGACCATGTTGATGCCGTGGTTGATGCAGTGCGCGTAGGCGATGATGAGCGCCGGGCCGTCGTAGGCTTCGGCTTCCGCCATGGCCTTCACGACCTGTCCGGGGTTGGAGCCCATCGAAACCTGAGCGACGTACACGTTGCCGTAGGTCATCTGCATGAGGCCGAGGTCCTTCTTGCCCGCGGGCTTGCCCGCCGCCGCGAACTTGGCGATCGCGCCGAGCGGGGTGGACTTGGAAGCCTGCCCGCCGGTGTTGGAGTAGACCTCGGTGTCGAGCACGAGCACCTTGACGTTGTGGCCGGAGGCGAGGACGTGGTCGAGCCCGCCGTAGCCGATGTCGTAGGCCCAGCCGTCGCCGCCGAAGATCCAGACGGTCTTCTTGACGAGGTACTCGGCAAGCGAGAGCAGCTGCTTGGCGTTGGGGCAGGTCTTCGAGCACTCGCAGGCGGAGAGCTTCGCCTTGAGCTCGGCGACGCGCGCGCGCTGCTCTTCGATCTGCTCCTGCGTCTTCTGCTCGGCGTCGCGGATGGCGACGAGGAGGTCCTTGATCTCCTGCGGCGCCTTTTCGTTCGCGAGGATCGCTTCGAGTGCCTGGATGGCCGTGGCGGAGTGCTTCTCGAGCGTCATGCACATGCCGAGGCCGAATTCGGCGTTGTCCTCGAAGAGCGAGTTGCTCCACGCGGGGCCGCGGCCGTCCTTGCGCTGGCAGTA
>JAFUXX010000461.1 GCA_017476965.1 Kiritimatiellia bacterium
CGACCTTGCCCACGCGGTTTTCGACCGAGCGAGGGGCGTCGAGCGGCGGCGGGCCGTCGAACGCAAAGCCGGTCCACGCGACGCCGCCCGGCGGCGGCTCCACGTATTCGACGCGCGGCGGCGCGAGGCCGCAGATTTCCGCCAGGTCCGCCGAAAACGAGCCGTGCACCACGACCTTGCCGCCGCGCGCGGCGTACTTGGAAAGCGCGGCCTTTCCGGCGGGCGGGATCTTCGAAACCCAGACGAAATGGGCCACGGCCGCGGGCGGGGCGAGCGCGGATTCGAGCGAGGAAACGGGGAACGCCTCCGACTCGATCCCGGCCTCGGCGAGCAGGCGGCGCACGTTTTCCGCGCGGGAACGGGAGAACTTGGCGTCCGCGCCGGAATCGTCGTGCAGCACCGCCACCGCGCACTGCGCGGCCGGAACGGAAACGCAGAGCGCGGCGCAGGCGGCGGCGATCGCCGCCGCGGCGGATTTCCGCCATCTTCCCGGCCGGTGCATGGCCGCGGAGAATAGCCGAAACGCGGTCCGCGGGCAACGGGCTTTCCGCGCGGGGGCGTTTGTGGTATCATCCCGCGCACCGCATGAGAAAGACGACGCAACACGAAATAGACTCCGCGCGGCCGGCGCTCGCCGGGCTGTGCGCGGCGATCGCTTCGCTCGGCTCCGCCGCCGAGGTCGAGCGCTTCCTCGGGGAGCTCTGCACCCCCGCCGAATGCGTGGACTTCGCGAAGCGGTGGCTTCTCGTGAAAGACCTGCTGCGCGGCAAGACGCAGCGGGCCGTGGCCCGCGACTGCGGCATGAGCCTCTGCAAAATCACGCGGGGCGCGCGTTACGTGCGCGACCCCGGTTCGCTGCTCGCCGGATGCGCCCGCGCGGCGCTTGAATCCGAAAAACAAGATGAAAAATAAGGTCATCTGCGCCGCCGTCGCCGCGGCCGCCGCCGCGTGCGCCACGGCCGAACCGATGGACGGCCCCCTGTGGTTCGCGGGAGACGACGCGACCGCTTTCGAGCTCGTCTCGACCGACTTCTACGAAATGTGGCTCGCCGACAGGCTGAGCGTCGGCCTCGAAGTCTCCTGGGCGACGCTCACCGACGCGAAGCGGCCGGAAGACTGGTCGCGCTCGCAGACGTTCGTGGGCTACATCAACGAGCTCAAGGACGACTCGCAGGTCACGTTCGCCCCGGTCGTGACGTACTGGGCCGCCCGGTACGTGCGCGCCACGCTGCGGTGGGACTCCGTTTCCGGCCGCACCAAGAACTTCAACACCGCCACGCGCCACAGCGACGGCGTGGTGGAGGCCGCGGGCCCGATGCTGACGGTCGAAGGCGTGCTGCCGCTTTTCGACGACACGCTGCTGCTGCACGCGGGCGTCGGCGTCGTGCGCGCGTTCTGCGACTTCGACGAAGACACGTGGTGGCACCTCGGCTTCGCCGACCAGGCGAGCTGGGAGGCGCTCGGGCGCGAGCAGTACCACACCCGCACAGGACACTACCGCGAAATCGAGGTGGACGACGCGTTCGGCTTCGCGCTCTGCGCCGGGGCGTCGTGGCGGCCGGCGGAAAGGTTCGAGCTCGACCTCTCAGTGCGCCACGTCTGGCTCGAACCGGACTGCACGTTCGGCTACCGCTACGTCCGCGGGTTCGAGCCGCTGCAGGAAGGCGATTTCACGCTCGACCACCTCGCGGTGTCGCTTTCGGCATCGTGGGTCTTCTAGGATTTTCTGCAAAAACCGCAAACACAAAAGCAATGAACACCAAAACTCTCCGTGACGTCGACGTCAAGGGCAAGCGCGTCCTCATGCGCGTCGATTTCAACGTTCCCGTGAAGGAAGGCAAGATCAAGGACGACACCCGCATCGTCGGCGCCCTTCCCTCGATCCAGTACGTGATCGAGCACGGCGGCAAGCTGATCCTCATGTCCCACATGGGCCGCCCGGACGAAAAGGGCATCACCTCCGACACCACGATGAAGATCGTCGCGGACGCCCTCGCCCAGAAGATCGGCAAGCCCGTCGCGTTCGCGGCCGACTGCGCCGCGGCCGACGCCGAAGTGGCGGCGCTCAAGGACGGCGACGTGCTCGTCCTCGAAAACACCCGCTACCACAAGGAAGAGCAGGCCAAGCGCAAGCAGAAGGAAGGCGAGGACGAAGCCGCGTTCAAGGCCGCCAAGAAGGCGCTCAAGGCCAAGCAGCGCGAACTCGCCGAGAAGCTCGCGAGCTACGGCGACGTCTACGTGAACGACGCCTTCGGCACCGCGCACCGCGCCCACGCCTCCACGGCCGTCGTCACCGAGTTCATGAAGGCCAAGGGCGCCCCGTGCGTCGCCGGCTTCCTCATGGAGAAGGAGATCGAGTACCTCGGCAACGCGGTCGAGAACCCCGTCCGCCCGTTCGCGGCGATCCTCGGCGGCGCCAAGGTCTCCGACAAGCTCGCGGTCGTCAAGAACCTCCTCGGCAAGGTCGACACGCTCGTCATCGGCGGCGGCATGGCCTACACGTTCCTCAAGGCCCAGGGCCACGCGATCGGCGGCTCGCTCTGCGAGGACGACCAGCTCGGCTACGCCAAGGAAATGATCGACCTCGCCAAGGAGCGCGGCGTGAAGTTCCTCCTGCCCGTCGACAGCGTCGCGGCCGACAAGTTCGACGCCGAGGCGAACACGCAGGTAGTTACCGTGAGAAGAGCTAACGGTCAGAGGCATTTTCGATACACGACTTTCCCTTCCCGGTCAACATTTGCCTTGAATTTGGGGTTCTTGA
>JAFUXX010000462.1 GCA_017476965.1 Kiritimatiellia bacterium
ACGCCTTGGCCGTGTTCGCGTTCGGCCTCGCGGCGGCGCTGGCGGCGGCGTTCGCGGTCATGGCGATCGAGCGGCCCGCGGGCGGCGGCGCGTTCCCGCTTCTCTTCGAAGCGGTTTCGGCCTACTCGAACAACGGGCTGTCGCTCGGCTCGACGACGGCGTCGCTCTCCGTCGCGTCGCGCCTCGTGCTGTGCGCGGCGATGTTCGCCGGGCGCCTCGGCCCGGCGACACTCGCGTGGACGCTCGCGGGCGACGGATCGCTCGCCGACCGCTCCAAGCGCTACCCCGAAGAGAACGTCGTGATCGGCTAGCGGCGGGCGCGCCGCGCCGCTAGAACGCGATGAACTGGCGGACGGGGTCCGGCAGCGCCTTGCGGATGCGGTCGCGCTCCTCCTCGGGAATCGAGCATCCGGAGAGGAACAGGTGCTTGAGCGCCTTCGCGTCGGCGATGCCGTCGGGCAGTTTCGCGAGGCGGGCGTTGCCGTCGAGGTCGACGCGGGTCAGGTTCGGAAGGCGGAACAGGGCGTCCGGCACCTCGTCGATGTCGTTGTCGCCGAGGTCGATCTCTTCGAGCGACGGCATCGAGAGGACCGCGTCCGGAACGCGCCGGAGCTTGTTGCCGCGCAGGTAGAGCCGGCGGACGTTCTTCCACCCCGACGCGGAGGCCGGCAGGTCCTCCAGCCGGTTGCCGTTGAGGCGCACCCACTTGAGCGACGCCATCCCGCCGACCGAATCCGGCAGGGACTCGAGCGCGTTGCGGTCGAGGTTGAGGTACGTGAGGCCGGAAAGCCTGCAAACCGCCTCGGGAAGCGACGCGAGCCCGTTGTCCGAGAGATAGAGGGAGCGCAGCGCGGCAAGCGAAGCGAGCGAATCCGGCAGGTCGCGCACGCCCGTCGCGGCCAGATCGAGCTCGCGCAGGCCCTTCGCCTCGGCAATCGACTCCGGCACCGTCGCGGCGGCGGTGCGCCCGCGCACGGAAAGGCGGCGGAGCTCCGGGAACTCCGCGAGCCCCTCCGGAAACGCGGAAAGCGACTCGTACTCGTGCAGGTCGAGGAACGAGACGGTCTTGGACAGCCCCGCGGCCTCTTCGGGCGAGCGCGCCACGACGTCCTCCGCCGGCTTCGCCCGGTCGAAACACCCGGAACAGAAGAGCAGCGCCAGGGCCGGGACGGCGAGTCCCGCGGAGACGGTCTTTGACCTTGAAAATGGCATGGCGCAAAAATCCTTTGTGTTTTGTCGCGGTTTCGGGTAGGATGGGAACCGCAACGCCGAATCCGGCGTTCCGGCGCTCCCGATACTACGCCATCGGTCGGGCCGGAATCAACCCCACAGAGACAAAAAATGAGCAAGTCCACCGTTTTCGCCATCGCGGCTGCCGCTGCGGTCGCGTCGCTCCCCGCTCTCGCCGCCCCCCAGGTCCCGGACGACGGTTTCATCCCCAACTTCGCCGTCAATTCCGACATTCTCTGCGCCTGGCACGGCGGCGTCCAGGGGTTCGCGGCGACGCGCAACGTCGAAAACAAGAACACGGGCCGCGTCACCGAGATGGACGCCCGCAGGTTCGACGCGTACGTCGGCTACGACGTCACGCGGTGGATGACGGTGTACGCCCTCGGCGGCGTCCTCTCCGCCAAGGACAAGGGCGAGTGGCTCGAAAGCGACACGGAGACCGTCTGGGGCGCCGGCGTCTGGCTCTCCCTGCTCGACGACGACCAGCTCGACGTGCTCTCCACCGTTTCCCGCTACCGCCTCACCGCCGGCGTCGAAGTTTCGCGCGGCGATCCCAACGACCTCGCGTGGACGCAGATCGACGGCTTCCTCACGTTCGAGCTCGTCAACGACATCTACCTCACGGAGCTGATCTTCCCGACGCAGGTCGGCGTCTACGCCGGTCCCGTGTTCTCCAAGATCGACCTCGACGGCTACGACCAGGAGGGCGACAACGACTGGGGCTTCACGCTCGGTCTCGACCTGCGCTTCGCCAACGGCATGTACGCGCAGGGCGCCTACGACTGGTTCAGCGACGACAGCGTGCTGTCGTTCTCCGCCGGGTTCCGCTTCTAGCGCCCGTCCGAGCGCGCTCCGGCGGGGGAACTTCGGTTTCCCCGCCGTTCGTTTATTTCCGCGATTTCAAGCCAACCGCACATTCAGATGGACAAGCACTACGACCCCAAGGCCGTCGAAGCCAAGTGGTACCCGATCTGGGAAAATTCCGGCGCCTTCAAGCCGTCGGGCAAGGGCAAGCCGTACTCGGTCGTGATCCCGCCGCCGAACGTCACGGGCATCCTCCACATGGGCCACGCACTCAACGACACGATCCAGGACGTCCTCGTGCGCTGGCACCGCATGCGCGGCGACGACACGCTCTGGGTCCCGGGCACGGACCACGCCGGCATCGCCACGCAGAACGTCGTGGAGAAGGCGCTCCGCAAGGAGGGCAAGCGCCGCCAGGACCTCGGCCGCGAGGCGTTCGTGGAGCGCGTCTGGGAGTGGAAGAAGCAGTACGGCGGCACTATCGTGCGCCAGCTCCGCGCGCTCGGCTGCTCCTGCGACTGGTCGCACGAGCGCTTCACGATGGACGAAGGGCTCTCCCGCGCGGTCGCGCAGATTTTCACGCGCCTCTACGACGAAAAGCTCATCTACCGCGGCAACTACATCGTCAACTGGTGCCCGCGCTGCGGCACGGCCCTCGCGGACGACGAAGTCGAGCACGAGCCCAACCACGGCCACCTCTGGTACGTGCGCTACCCCGTCGTCGGCTCGGAGCTCGGCGTGAAGGGCGAGGCGTACAAGGACTACATCATGGTCGCGACGACCCGCCCGGAAACCCTCCCCGGCGACACCGCGGTCGCCGTGAACCCCAAGGACGAGCGCTACCTGCACCTGCACGGCAAAACCGTGCTCCTGCCGCTCACCGGCCGCGAAATTCCGGTCCTGCCGGACGACTACGTCGAGCGCGAGTTCGGCACGGGCATCGTGAAGATCACGCCCGCGCACGACCCCAACGACTTCCTCGTCGGCAAGCGCCACGGTCTCGAAGAGATCAACATCATGAACGGCGACGGCACGATGAACGAGCTCGCCGGCGCCGCGTACGCGGGCCTCGACCGCTTCGAGTGCCGCGAAAAGATCGTCGCCGACCTCGACGCCGGCGGCTTCCTCGACCATGTCGAGGACTACGACAACCAGGTCGGCCACTGCTACCGCTGCCACACCGTGGTGGAGTCGCGCCTCTCGCCGCAGTGGTTCGTGAAGATGAAGCCTCTCGCCGAGGCCGCGATCGAAGCCGTGAAGAGCGGCAAGATCGTCTTCACGCCGAAGCGCTACGAGAACACCTACTTCAACTGGATGGAGAACATCCGCGACTGGTGCATCTCGCGCCAGATCTGGTGGGGCCACCGCATCCCGGTCTACACCTGCGAGTGCGGCCACGAGTGGGCCGCGCCGGAGAAGCCGTCGGCCTGCCCGAAGTGCGGCGCCCCCGCGGACAAGATTTCGCAGGACCCCGACGTCCTCGACACGTGGTTTTCCTCATGGCTCTGGCCGTTCTCCACGCTCGGCTGGCCGGACAAGACCGCGGACCTCGCGAAGTA
>JAFUXX010000463.1 GCA_017476965.1 Kiritimatiellia bacterium
CCGGCGGCGGTCTTGGCGCCGGCCTTTTCGGGCTCGTGCGGGTGGAGCTGGCGGCAGACGGCGCCGGCGGCCCAGCATTCGCTCTCGCGCATCGCCTTGAGCTGCTTCTCGAGGTTCTGCTTGTAGTTCTTCTTGCCGCAGTCGCGGAGGACTTCCTTGCACTCCGTGCGGTTCACGACGCTCTTGTAGAGCTGCTTGAAGACGGGCTTGACGGCCTTCTTGAAGATCTTGCGCCACTTGAGCGCGCCGTGCTGCGCCGTCGCCGAGCAGTTCTGGTACATCCAGTCCATGCCGTTCTCGTCCACGAGGCGGATGAGGCTCTGCGTGAGCTCCTCGCAGCTCTCGTTGAACGCTTCGGACGGGCTGTGGCCGTTGGCGCGGAGCACTTCGTACTGCGCCTCGATCATCGCGCAGAGAGCGCCCATGAGGGAGCCGCGCTCGCCGGTGAGGTCGGAAGAGACTTCCTTGTGGAACGTCGTCGGGAAGAGGAAGCCCGAACCGATCGCGATGCCGACCGCGAGCGTGCGCTCGAGGGCCTTGCCGGTGGCGTCCTGCGCGACGGCGTAGGAGGAGTTGATGCCGGCGCCGGAGAGGAAGTTGCGGCGGACGTTGAGGCCGGAGCCCTTGGGGGCGACCATGATCACGTCGATGTCCGCGGGCGGGACGATGCCCGTCTGCTCCTTGTACTCGTAGCCGAAGCCGTGGGAGAAGTAGAGCGCCTTGCCCTTGGTGAGGAACGGCTTGATCTTCGGCCAGATTTCGCGCTGCGCGGCGTCCGACACGAGGAACTGCACGATGTCGCCCTTCTCGGCCGCCTCTTCGTAGGAGAAGAGGGTCTTGCCGGGAACCCAGCCGTCCTTGATCGCGCGGGCCCAGGAGGAGCCGGGGCGGTCGCTCTTGCGCTGGCCGACGATGACCTTGAAGCCGTTGTCGCGCATGTTGAGGGCCTGGGCGGGACCCTGGACGCCGTAGCCGATCACGGCTATCGTCTGGCCCTTGAGTGTCTTGCGGGCCTTCGCCATCGAGAATTCCTTGCGGGTGACGACTTCTTCGTCGACGCCGCCGAAGTTTATCTTGGCCATTGCTTTTCTCCAGTTGGAGTCTTGTTTCCTTTTCGCCGGGACAAAAAATTGGTTGCCTCTCCAGGATTCGAACCTGGACAAACTGATCCAGAGTCAGTTGTGCTACCGTTACACCAAGAGGCAATCGCAGGAACGGCGCGGGATGATACCCGTTTCGCCCCGCGGATGCAACCGATTTTTTCGCCGGCGCGCCGGGTCTTGCGCCGAAGGGCGTTTTTGCCTATACTCCGCCGCGTTCCGCATCCAGCGGCACTTTTTCCGATGGCGCGAAAAACGCCGCCGCGTCCCTAGCGCGGATTTTTCTTCAAAAAGAGACAGCCAAAATGGCATTCTTCCATCATTCCCGCCCGAGGCCCGATACGTGGTCTCCCGCGTCCGCCGCAGGTGCGGTTCCGCGGTTCTCCGGCCAGCCCCGCCGCCCCTCCGCCGCGCTTTCCGCGCTGCGTTCCCAGCTCGCCGCTTCCGGCGCCGCCGAGCCTGCGGACTCCGGGTTCCCCGGCGGTCCCGCGTTCGCGCGTCCGGTTCCGGCCCGCATCCAGGGTCCGCTCCCGGAAGGCACGACGATCGTCGTGCGCAACTGCTCGACGAAGCGCGTCCTCCAGCAGCTCATCGGCGAATTCGGCGGCCGCGCGGAAGGCATCTCCGGCCGCTATTTCGTCCCGGTCGAGCAGAACCTGGAGCGCATCCACGAGTTCGCGTCGGCGCACGGGTTTTTCGTGAAGGAATCCCTCGTCGGCAACATCCTCGTGCTTGACGTGATGGTGGACCGCGCGCGCCGCTTCCCCTACGGCGGCGGCCCGGCCGCCGGCGGCAGGTTCGAAGACTACGGCGACGAGCCCGACGACCGCGACTAGCGGCCGCGGCCGGAAC
>JAFUXX010000464.1 GCA_017476965.1 Kiritimatiellia bacterium
GACTATTCCCCCTTCGGCGAACTTCTGATCTCCACCGCACCCCATCCATCCCCCTTCCGTTTCTCCACCAAACACCACGACCCGGAGACGGACACCCTCTACTACGGCTACCGCCACTACTCCCCCCGCCTCGGCCGCTGGCTCTCCAGAGACCCGCTGGAAGAAGAATCCGATTTTGAAAATCTTTACTTGTTCGTAGGAAATCTTCCGACAATCGCCATTGATGGGTTCGGTGACAGATCGTTGTTGTCTCAAAATCTTCACAATTTTTCGAAAGCGGTCAATACGAAAGTATCAGATATTGGTATTGATGGAACAAAAGAAAAACCGACGCGCAAAGGGAAGAAACCAAAGTGGAAAAATCCGAAAAGCGAGGAGGAAAACGAACCTGATACCGTCGTAAAAAGCTGCAATGTGAGAATAGAAACAGGACACAACACACAAGTTCCCCAATGGACAATTGGCGGAGAACCATGCTCGGCATGGGCATTGTACTCTTGCGGGGAAACACCAACCGCACATCCGGCTTTGCCACAGCAGAGTCCCGGTTTGAATGCGCCGACTAGCCCTCGGCGTGGTCAAATTTCCTCCATGGAAGCGGTTCATCGACTTGGTATGGCTCTTATACGATCGAAAACAGTCGCAGAAGAGTTTTGCCGCGACAAAAATCCATCTTCTGGATGCTGTTCAAAAGTTCGCGTCACTACCAAATGCCATCAAATCGGACGCATGACGGGTGCGATGTATCCATTGTGCAACAAAACGTGGACATTTGATTGTGAAAACGAAAAATGGGAACCGGTTTTCCCAACCATTGAGGAAAATGTGCCTAGCGGCCCCTTCTGAAAGACGCGATGAAAAATTCAATTTCGGATAATTTGTTTCTGAAATCCAGTGCAAGACGACGGATGCTTTCCGTTTTGGCGAAAACGGTGGCGTGGGCGGTCGTTTCGGCCGCGGTGATTCTTGGATGGAGAGAATACCACCGTTTTCTCCTCGTCCATGTCGTGGCGAAGTCGTGGTCGATCTGGAGCGACAGTCCGTTTCTTCTCGCGCTAGGAGTGCAGGCTCTCGGGGCCGCAAAGCGCCTATGCCAGCCAGATCACGACGAGTTTGGGTTCGAACTGCTTTGCACGGCGCTTTCTTTTTCGATTCTCCTGTGCTGTGCGCTGATTGTCGAAAGCGAGATCATCCCGTCCCGGTACTGACACGGTACAACCGATCCCGGTCCGGCGTGTTCCAGACAAATCAGAAAGAGCAGGGGCGCGGCAGGGGGACCGCCGCGTTCGCGAGCGACAAGGATCGGATCAAGAGTGCGGCCGCGGAAAAGGCGAACGCAAGAAGGTCGAATGCATACGACTTGTCGCGCAGTCGCGCCACTCTCCAGACCAGACACGCCACAAGCATCCCGCCGGAAAACCAAAACGCCACATCGACCGGAACGGGCGCGGAAACGCCGAGTTGCAGCCCGATTTCCCGGCATAGAACCCACGCATCGAGCAGGGAAATCGCGGAAAGCACGGAAAACAGGGGTTTCACGAAGACCGCAAGGCGCCGGAAAAATGCGGAAGCCCTGAAATGAAAATCCGAACAAGGAAAAGGCATGGGGAACGATCCGTTTTGAAACGATTGAGGCACAGTGTCGTTGACGGGGAGATTGTACCAGAGAACAGACCTTTTTCAATCCCCCATTCCTGTTTCTCGCGGGGGTAATGGGCAAGGGCAGTTTGCAAACTGCCCCCAAAACGCCAACCTTCACTGGACGGCATGTCTCCGGCGCTGAAAGACAGTCCTCCCCTCCGTACGTTCCCGGCGACGATTTGCTTTCCGTTGGGTGTTTCGCGTACACTTGGGACGCGGACAACCGCCTTGTCTCGACCATGCCATTTTCACACACCAACGGCTTCGAACGCATTCGGATCGTCTACGACCGCCGTCTCCGGCGGATGGAGAGGTTTGTTGACTCATGCCACGCCGCAACTGGGTCCAGACTTCTCCCCGAGACCAGTTCCACCTTCCTCTACGACGGCTGGAACCCGCTTCGCGAAACCGCCGTGCAGTACGAGATCGCATCCTCCGGCACGGGACTCCCCGGGGATGCGACGTCCTTGCTGAGTCCGGCCGTCACCAACGCTCTCGCCTACCTCTGGGGCCTCGACCTGTCCGGCACCGTCCAAGGCGCCGGCGGCGGCGGCGGCCTCCTCGCCGTGACGGATTCCGAGATGGGAACCTCCTGCCCGACCTACGACGCCAACGGCAACGTCTCCGAGTACGTCTCCCCGACCGGCACCGTCCTCTCCCATTACGACTATTCCCCCTTCGGCGAACTTCCGGTCTCCACTGCCTCGCATCCATCCCCCTTCCTCTTCTCCACCAAACACCACGACCCGGAAACCGATACGCTCTACTACGGCTACCGCCACTACTCCCCCCGCCTCGGCCGCTGGCTGTCGCGGGA
>JAFUXX010000058.1 GCA_017476965.1 Kiritimatiellia bacterium
GAGGGCGAGCGCGGCGAGGCTGATGCACTGCGAGATGGAGAGGGGGCCGCCGAACGGGCGGGCGCGCTCGTCCGCGCGCAGGAGCTCCGTCGCGAAGCGCAGCGCTCCGTACCCGGCAAGATAGGCCGCAAGCACGAGGCCGGGGGCGTTTTCGGCCCGCTTCGTGCGGAAAAGCCTGCGCAGCGCGAGAAACAGCAGGAAGCAGCCCGCGGCCTCGAAGAGCTGCACCGGCAGGACGGGCAGCGAACGCGCCGCGCTTTGCGGAATCAGGCCGGCGCGGACCTGGTCCATCCACGGCGGCGACCCGGCGGGGAACGCCACGGAAACGAAAGAATCCGCCACGCGCCCGTGGCAGCAGCCGTTCATGAAGCACCCGACGCGCCCGAACGCCTGGCCGAGCGGCACGACCGCCGCGAAGAGGTCGAAAAGCGGAAGCGGCGGGGTTTTCGTCGCGACGCACCACGCGGCGAGGATCGCGGCGCCGGCGACGATGCTGCCGTAGTACATGAGGCCGCCCTCCCATATCCTCAAAACCGCGAGAGGGTCGCCGGCGTACCAGCTCCAGTGCTCCGCCACGAAGAACGCCCGCGCGCCGGCGAGGCCGCCGAACACGAGCAGCGCGACGAGATTGGAGAGGCGGTCGGAGTTCCACCCGCGACCGCGCGCCAGGCTCCCGAGGGCGGCGTAAGCCGACAGGATGCCGACGGCCATGCAAAGACCGTACGAATGCAGTTGAAATTGGCCTAGACGGAACAAGACGGATTGCATATAATCCCCTTCCCCGGAACGGGCGGCGGCGCCGCCCCTGCCGACATCCGGAAGCGGGGGCGATTCTTGCCCAACGTCCGGCGCAAGTCAAGCCGAGCAACAAGCCATGAGCGAAACCGAAGAAAAACCTTCCGACCAGGGCACCGCGACGCCGTACGCAACGGTGGCGGAGACCAAATGCCCGGCGTGCGGCGCTTCCGTGAACGTCGAAGGGATCGAGCCTTTCTCGCGCATCGCGTGCCCGAGCTGCGGCGCGCAGACCGACGTGCCGGCCAAGCTCGGGCACTTCCTGCTGCTGCGCCGCCTCGGCGCGGGCGGCATGGGCGCGACGTTCCTCGCGGAGGACGAAACCCTCGGCCGCAAGGTCGCGGTGAAGGTGATGCAGAACCTCGGCGCGGACGAAAAGGCGTTCGAGACGTTCCGCAACGAGGCGCAGAGCGCGGCGCGCCTCAACCACCCGCACGTGGCGCAGATCTACTCCTTCGGCAAGGAGGGCGACATCCCGTACCTCGCGATGGAGCTCGTGCCCGGCGGCGACCTGGCTTCGCTCGCCGAAAAGGCGGCCGATCCGCTCGACCCGGCGTTCGTGCTGCGCGTCGGCCTCGAAATCGCCGAAGGCCTCAAGGCCGCGGAGGACGCCGGCCTCTTCCACGGCGACGTGAAGCCGGACAACATCCTCTTCGACGAAAACGGCGGCGCGAAGCTCGTCGATTTCGGCATCGCGAGCCGCTCTTCGCAGGGCGCGGGCGACGAGCTCTGGGGCACGCCCTACTACATCGCCCCCGAGAAGGTCCAGCAGAAGAAGAACAGCGCCCGCAGCGACATCTACAGCCTCGGCGCGACGCTCTACCACGCGATCGCCGGCCGCCCGCCGTACGACGGCGCGGACGCGGTGGAGGTGATCAAGGCCCGCTTCAAGGGGCCGCCGCCGCCGCTGGAGACGATCCGGCCGGACATCGAGCCGGAAGTTTCGCGCATCGTTTCGCGCATGATGTACAACGACCTCTTCATGCGCTACCCCAACTACACGTCGCTCGTGGGGGACCTCAAGAAGTACCTCGACGGCGTGTCCGCTTCTCGCAAGGCGGGCCCGCTGGCGGACGTCGCCGCGGCCGCGCGCCGCACGACCGGGCCGATCGAGGCGGACGTCCACGACGACGCGCACGAAACCGCTCCGGGCGGCAAGAAGAAGTTCGTCATCCGCAAGGGTTCGGGCGGCATGCCCGCGCGCCCCGCGCCGGCGCCCGTGCAGGTCTCCGCCGCGGAAAGCGAGGCCCCGGCGCAGTCCGTCCCGCGCCTCGTGCCGGACGCCAAGCCCAAGGGCGGCGTGAACGGAATCAAAATCGCGTTTTTCGCCATCGTGGCGGTACTCGGCGCCGCGGTCCTCGGCGGCGTGGGCTACCTCGTGCACATGGTGCAGTCGAGCGCCGCGGCGCAGAAGCGCGCGACCGCGATCTGCGAGGAGGCTCGCCAGACGGCCGAGGATTTCTTCGGCATGGCCGAATCGCTCGAAGCGCAGCGCAAGACCATCGCCGACCGCGACGCCGCGATGGAGACGTCTTTCAAGCGCGTCTCGGCGGCGGTCCACCAGGCCACGGGCAACCCGTGGGACGTGCCGGACCTCGAACCGCCCCCGCGCGAGCCGGAGCCCGCCGCGGAACCGGCCCCCGAGCCCGCGCC
>JAFUXX010000465.1 GCA_017476965.1 Kiritimatiellia bacterium
CCGCGGCGGCGGCAAAGACCGCGGCCGCCGCGGAACTGGCGGCGAAGAGGCGGTCCGTGCGGTTTGTTCTGGGGCGTTTCATCGAAATCGGTGTCGTGTCCGCGCCGATGATAGCACAAAACGGCGCGCGGGGCGCTAGCGGCCCCAGCGGACTACCGAAGAGGCCCAGGTGAGCCCGGCGCCGAACGCGACGAAGAGGACGTTGTCGCCGGGCTTGATCCGGCCGTCGCGCACCGCTTCGTCGAGCGCGAGCGGAATCGACGCGGCGGTGGTGTTGCCGGTGCGCTCGATCGTCGCGACGACCTTCTCCATCGGCGCGTCCATCGTCTTGGCCACGGCCTGTATGATGCGGATGTTGGCCTGGTGCGGGACGATCCAGTCGACGTCCGCGGGCTTGAGGCCGGCTTCCTCCACCGCGCGGAGAGCGACGCCGGCCATGTTGCGGACCGCGTACTTGAAGATCGTGTGCCCGTCCATCTTCACGAAACCCCGCTTCGCGGCGAGGGTCTCGGCGGACGTCGGGAGCGCCGATCCGCCCGCTTCGATGTGCAGGAGCGGCGCGAGCGAGCCGTCGGAGCCGGTGAGCGAAGCGAGAATGCCGTTGCCGGAGCCTTCTTCCGCGGGCTGCACAACGGCCGCGCCGGCGCCGTCGCCGAAAAGGATGCACGTCGTGCGGTCCGTCCAGTCCGTGATGGCGCTCATCTTCTCCGCGCCCACCACGAGGACCTTGCGCGCCGCGCCGGAGCGCACGTACTGGCGCGCCACGTCGAGAGCGAAGAGGAACCCCGAGCACGCGGCGAGCACGTCGAACGCCGTCGCGTTGCGGAGCCCGAGCTTTTCCTGCACGAGGCAGGCCGTCGCCGGAAGGGGCGAGTCGCCGCTGATCGTCGCCACCACCAGCAGGTCGATTTCCCCGGGCGCGGCGCCGGCGGCTTGCAGCGCGCGGCGGCCGGCTTCGGCGGCCATGTCCGAAGTCTGCTCCTGCGGCCCGGCGATGCGGCGGCTCCGTATGCCGGTCCGGGGGTAAATCCATTCGTCGGACGTGTCCACCATGCGCGAAAGGTCGTCGTTGGTCAGGACTTTTTCCGGGAGGTACGACCCGGTTCCGGCAATGGCCGCGCGGATTTCTTTCACTTTTCGGAAGGAGTTTAGCTCTCCGCCGCCGCGGTGGCGGGCGACGAGGCGCGCACCCGGTCGAGCCGGGCGAGATGGTCTGTTATCTTTGCGGCGACGCCCTGGCGGACGCATTCGGCCGAAACGCGGATCGCGTGGTAGATCGCCTTGTGGGAAGAAGCGCCGTGGGTGATGATCACCGTGCCGTTCACGCCGAGCAGCGGGGCGCCGCCGTACAGCTCCGGGTCCATGACCTTCTTGAGGTCGCGCACCGCGCCCTTGAGCAGCAGCGCGCCGAGGATGCGGAGCGGGTTGCGCGTGAACGCGCGGCGCAGCATCGACGAGATGCCGCGCGCCTCGCTCTCGATCGTCTTCAGCACGACGTTGCCGACGAATCCGTCCGCCACGCAGACGTCCATTTCGCCCTTGAACAGGTCGTGCCCCTCGACGTTGCCGGCGAACTTCACGAGCGGGTTGCGCGAGAGCAGCTCGTGCGTTTCCTTCGTGACGGAATTGCCCTTCTCGGCTTCGGTCCCGATCGAAAGCAGTCCGACGGACGGCTCCTTGCGCCCCAGCACCGCGCTGGAGTAGATGCTGCCCATCACCGCGAACTGCTCAAGCTCCTGCGGCGTGCAGTCCACCGTCGCGCCCATGTCGAGCAGCAGGTACGGCTTGCCGACTGTAGGCAGGATCGTGCCGATCGCGGGGCGTTTGAGGTAGCGCACGCGCCCAACGAAAAGGAGCGCCGCCGCGACCATCGCGCCGGTGGAGCCGGCCGAGAGAAACGCGTCCGCCTCCTTGTGGCGCAGCATCTCCATGCCGCGCACGATCGAGGAGTCGCGCTTGGAGCGGACCGCCTGGACGGGCGGCTCGCCCATTTCGATCGTCTGCGTGGTGTGGACGACGCGCAGGCGCTCCGACTCCGGCTCGCGGTTCGCGGCCAGTTCGGCGCGCACCGCGGCCGAATCCCCGATCAGGATTATCTCCAGATCGGGCCACTGCCGGGAAGCCTCGACGGCTCCGCGGACGATTTCGCCGGGGGCGTGGTCGCCCCCCATTGCGTCGACGGCTATGCGCATCTCTTCCTGGGGGAAGCGACGGCGTCCGGGCTGGTCCGGAAAGGGCCGGCCTTACGCTTCGACGTCGACGACTTTGCGCCCGCGGTAGTAGCCGCAAGCGGGGCAGGCGCGGTGGGTCTGGACCGGGGCGCCGCAGGCCGGGCACGTCGTGATGGCCGGAATCTCCGCCTTCTTCTGCGCTTTGCGCATGCGGATCTTCATCTTGGATTTCTTGCGCTTGGGTACTGCCATTTGAGTGCCTCGGTTCTGTTTGTTGTCCTATTTCTCGGTTTTTTTCGTCCGGGGGCGTGTCGTGTCGTGAGTCGTACCCCCGAAAATCGAATCCAGCGCGGCCCACGGGCCGCTGTCGCCGGTGCCGGCGCCCGCCTCCGCGGCGGAGCCTTCTCCCTTGCGCCCGCCGCCTTTGCCCGGCGCGCGCACGGCAGGGGGGCCGGGGCAGTCGTCGGAGCAGACCGGGTGGTTCGGGAGGGCCAGAAGGATAGTCTCGCGCAGGTCCGAAGTCAAGTCCGCTTCGGTCTCGTCCGGGCGCACTTCGCGGGAGAGCGAAAAGTCGTCGCCGAACGTCCTGTCGAGCGGCCCTCCGCACCTGCAGCAGACGCCCTCGAAGCGCGCCTCGGCGTGTCCGGTGCAGACGAGTTCGGAGCCGAACATCCGCGCTTCGACGCGCCAGCGCATCGGCCCGGCCGGGCGCACGACGTCGCGCGGCCCGGGCGGCCATTCGAGAGTTTCGACCGGGTCTTCGCCGGTGAACACGGCCCCGTCCGGGCCGAGTCTGGAAAGCGGTACGACCATCGCGTGCGGTCCGGGGTGGGCTAGCGCTTGATCCAGACTGACAAGCGGCGCGTCTTGTAGAGACCGGCGTTCTTGGCGAACGTCCAGTCCGGCTCGCCGGAAGGCGCGTTGCCGATGCCGACGTCGCACGGCGTGCCGGACGCGTTGAAGTGGTTGAAGGCCAGGACCGTGCGCTTCGCGTCGAGGTCGTGGACCTGCAGGCAGCCGTAGCCGGGGCCTTCGGTCGAGGCGGGGGAGGGCGTGTCGTTCCAGTCGTACTTGCCGTTGTCGCCGCCAGCGGGTTCGTCGGACTTCTTCGGCGAGTAGTTGCTGCCGTAGAACTCCACGAAGCCCGAGGCGCCGTCCTTCGCGTCCGCGGCGCCGGAGTTGGTGCGGATCTTGAGCCCCGAGACCTTGGCGCGGACGTCGGGCATGCGGTCCGGGCCGCGCAGGACCAGGTCGCGCACGTCCGCGGAGAAGGCGTCCATTTCGGCGTAGGCGAACTGCGTGTCGCCGTCTGCCCCTTCGAGTTCGAGCAGGTAGCCGACGCGCGAGACTGCGCCCGCTCCATCCGCGGCGGCGACCGGCGCGGGCACGGCCTTGCGCATGTCGCAGTCGACCGGGATGTCGTAGCGCTGGACGCACTCCAGGCCTGCCGCCTCCGGGACCGTTTCGGCGAACCCGACCGGGCATTTCCTGCCGATCTTGAACGGGCCGGCGGGGAGCCCCGCGCCGTTCACGAGGTTGGGGGTGGAGCCGTTGTGCGCGGCGAAGCGGACTCCGATCGGCGCGTCGGCGCCGTCTGCGCGCACCACGACGGTGCGGCCCTCGATCCGCGCTTCGGCGGGGATCCAGCCGTTCACGGCGTCGCGGATCTCGAAGTCCGTCGGCGCCAGCCCGTCGCGGGTGCGGAGGCCGTCCGCGTCGTCGAACGCGACGCGCATGGCGCGGCCGCCGTCTTCTTCGGAAATCGAAACGGCGACGGGCGTCTTCCACGGGCGGACGAATTTGCCGTACACGCGGTCGAGGACCTGGTCGGCCATGCGCATCCCGACGGTGCGCTTGTCGGTGGGGTGGATGTCGTACACGTCGCCCACGTCGTTGATCACGGTGCATCCGCTGTTGGGCACGGCTTCCGGCACGCGCGCCTGCGCCATCTGGAGGACGGGCAGCTTGGTGTCCGCCGGGCCGCCGCCGTACTTGTACGGGGCGAGCTGCACGAGGAAGTACGGGAAGTCGCCCTGGCCCCATTCGCGGCGCCAGCCGCGGACGAGCGAAACGGTCTTGTCGAGGTATACGTCGCCGTCGGCCATGTTGGCGCAGCCCTGGTACCAGATCGCGCCCTTGATCGCGTACGGCACGAGCCCCGCGACCATGCCGTTCCACAGCACGGTCGGCACGTCGTGCGGGCGGTTCCACGTGCGGAGGTTCTGCAGCATCCACAGGTCGTCCGGGTGTCCGGCCGGGGTCCACGGCTCGATGCGCGTGCCGCCCCAGGAGCAGTTGATCAGGCCCACCGGCACGTCGAGCTCCTTCATCAGCGTTTCGCCGAACGTGTACGCCACGGCGCTCTGGAGCTTGATCGTTTCGGGCGTGGTGGGCTCCCACTTGGCGTCGACGTCGTCGAGCGGGACTTCGGAGACCTTGTGCTTGACGCGGAAGTGGCGCAGCTTCGGGTGGACGGCGGCGGCGACCTCCTTGTCGGAGTCCTTCATGTTGCGCCACCCCGCGACGGGAAATTCCATGTTGCTCTGCCCGGAGCAGAACCAGACTTCGCCCACGAGCACGTCGGAGAATTCGATCGCGTTGTCGCCCCGCACCGCGAACGTCGCGCCTTCGGCGTTCGCTTCGAGCGGCTGCAGGTCGACGCGCCACTTGCCGTCTTCGCCGACGAGGGCGGAGGCCGTCTGCCCCGCGAACGACACTTCGACGTATTCGCCCGGGCGTCCCTTGCCCCACACGGGGATCGTCTGCCCGCGCTGGAGCACCATGCCGTCGCCGAACACGTGCGGCAGTTGCACCGCCTGGCAAGCCGCCGCGGCGGCGAGCGCGGCCGCGGCCATCGAAATCTTCCTGTTCATCGCTGTGTTCTCCGTGCCGCCGGGTTCCGGCTCCGGCCGGGCCCCCGCGGCGGCCCGAACGATACCACATCGCGCCGTCCAAGCCAAATTTCCGCACCGTCCGCGATTTGCGCGGCGTTCCGCGCTTTGGTACCATTTTCCCGGCGCCGCGACAGGCGCCCGACAATGGACATGCAATCCGACGTTTCGCTTTTCCAGATGCGGCTGCGCGCGCCGCACACCGCGGATTCCCGCAGCTGGGCATCGGTTTTCGGGGCGCTTTCCGGCAACCGCGGCGCCTGCGACGAAGTCTGGTTTTCGACCGGCACTTTCTTTCCGCCCGTCCGGTGGCACGCGGACCACGCGGCGCGGCTCGCCGGATGCGCGGCCGACCTCCGCCGCGCCGGCATCGCGGCGAGCCTCCAGTTCCAGGCCACTCTCGGCCACGGCGACTCGTTCGGCGGTTCGCCGGAGGAAATGGCCGGCCGCACGTGGCGCGGGTTCACCGGCCCCGGCGGCGTGGAATGCGCGGCGTGCAACTGCCCGCGCCAGCCTGCGTTTCTCGCCTACGTCCGCGAAACGGCCCGCCTGTACGCGGCCGCGGTCCGCCCGGATTGGCTGTGGATCGACGACGACCTGCGCGTGAACAACCACCTGCCCGCGGTTTCGTGGCACGAGTGCGGCTGCTGGTGCGAGGACTGCCGCCGGGCGTTCGCGGAGTTTTCAGGATCGGCGGAGGTCCCCTCCGCGGCGGCGCTCGCGGCGCAGGTCGGGTCCGACGCCGCGGTGCGCGACGCCTGGACGCGCTTCTCGTTCGGTTCGGTCGCGGCCGTGGCGCGCGCGATCGCCGGGGAAACCCACGCCGTTTCGCCGGAGACCCGCTTCGGCTACCAGCACGGCGCGTGGCACGACGATTCGCAGCTCGCC
>JAFUXX010000466.1 GCA_017476965.1 Kiritimatiellia bacterium
CGGGCGCGCGCGGCGCGGCGGCGGAAGAACGCGCGGACGGGCCCGGCGGGGTCCGAAGCGGTATCGACCGCGATGCAGCCCGCGCCGTCGCGGCGGAACGTTTCGAGCAAGGCGGCGGAACGCTCCGCCGCGGCCTTTGCGAAGCCTTCGCGCACCGCCCGGCTTGAAAGATCGGCCCAGACGGTTTCGCCCGTTTCCGGGTCTTCGAGTTCGAGCGCGCCGGCGTCGGGCAGTTCGCGTTCGGCGGGATCGGAGAGCGGGCAGCAGATCAGGTCGTGGCGGCGGGCGACGGCCGCGAGCGGCTTTTCCCAGTCCTTCGCGATGAAGTCGGAGACGAGGAACACGACGGCCCTGCGGCCGCGGATGGCGGAGAGGTATTCGAGCGCGCCGCGGATGTCCGTGCCGCCGCCGACGTCGTCCTGCGCGGCGGCGAGCACCTCGCGCACGATGCGTATCACGGCGTGGCGGCCCTTGCGCGGCGGGAGCGTCTTGACGATGCGGTCGGAGAAGAGGATCAGGCCGACGTTGTCCTGGTTTCGGACCGAAGCCAGCGCGAGCAGGCACGCGAGCTCCGCGGCGACGTCGGACTTCGGCCGGCCGCCGGAGCCGAAGCCCTGCGACGCGGAGACGTCCACGAGCAGCATCACGGTGAGCTGGCGCTCCTCGGACCAGCGCTTGACGCGCGGGGCGCCGGTGCGGGCCGTGGCGTTCCAGTCGATGTCGCGCACGTCGTCGCCGGGCACGTATTCGCGGATTTCGTCGAACTCCAGGCCCTGGCCGTGGAAAGAGGAGTGCCAGTCGCCGGCGAGCCTGTCGTCCACGAGCCTGTTGGCGAGGATGCGGATGCCGCGGACCTTCCGCATCAGCTCCGCGGTGGACGTCATTGCGCGGCCTCCTGCACCGCCGAAAACGCGAGAGCGCCGTTTTCGGCGACGTCCGCGCGGATCGTGCACGGGGCGGCGATCCTGCCGCGGAGGATGTCGTCCGCCAGCGGGTCTTCGAGGAGGTTTTCGATCGCGCGGCGCAGCGGGCGCGCGCCGAAGGCGGGGTCGAGGCCGGCGGCGGCGATCTTGTCCGTCGCCGCGGGGGAAAGCTCCAGCGAGAACCCGCGTTCCGCCAGGCGGGCGCGGACGGAGGCGAGCTCGATTTCGACGATCTTCCCGATCTGTTCGCGGCCGAGCGCCTTGAACACGACGAGCGCGTCGAAGCGGTTGAGCAGCTCGGGGCGGAAGGTGCGCTTCGCGGCGTCCATGATCGCCTCGCGGGCGCGGGCGTCCTCCGCCTCGGCACCGCTCTCGCCGAAGCCGAACGAGCGGCCGGTGCGGGCGGCGTCCACCCCCAGGTTGGAAGTGAGGATCACGATCGTGTTGCGGAAATCGACCTTGCGGCCCTGGCCGTCGGTGAGGCGGCCTTCGTCGAGGATCTGCAGGAACGTCTGCATCACGTCCGGGTGGGCCTTTTCGACTTCGTCGAACAGCACCACGCTGTACGGGCGGCGGCGGACGCGCTCCGTGAGCTGGCCGCCGCGGTCGTAGCCGACGTAGCCGGGAGGCGCGCCGACGAGACGGGAAACCTCGTGGCGCTCGGCGTACTCGCTCATGTCCATCTGGACGAGGGCCTTTTCGTCGCCGAAAACCTGCGTCGCGAGCGTGCGCGCGAGGAGCGTCTTGCCGACGCCCGTGGGGCCGAGGAAGAGGAACGACCCGATCGGGCGGCGCGGGTCGCGAAGGCCGGTGCGGGAGCGGCGGAGCGCGCGGGCGAGGGTGGAAATGGCTTCGTCCTGGCCGACTACGGCCGCGCCGAGTTCCTTTTCGAGGCCGAGCAGGCGCGCCATTTCGTCGCTGCCCATGCGGGAAACGGGGATGCCGGTCGAGCGCGAGAGCGTCTCGGCGATGTCCTTCTCCGTCACGGTCGAAACGTCGCCGCCGCGGTTCTTCTTCCACTCCTCGACCTTGGCGTCGAGAGCGGCGCGGCGTTCGGCGGCCTCGTCGCGGTAGCGCGAAGCGGCTTCGAAGTCCTGCTTCGCGACGGCTTCGTCCTTGAGCCGGACGCTTTCGGCGACGGCCTTTTCGCATTCGCGGAACTCTGCGGGGCGCGTCGTGGCCGCGATGCGGGCGCGGGCGCCGCTTTCGTCGACAAGGTCGATGGCCTTGTCGGGCAGCTGGCGCCCGGAGACGTACCGCGCGGAAAGCCGGGCCGCGGCTTCGAGCGCCTCCGGAGAGTACTTCACGGAGTGGTACTCCTCGAACCGCGGGGCGATGCCGCGCAGGATGCGGACCGTCTCCTCCTCCGTGGGTTCGTCGACGCGGACGATCTGGAAGCGGCGTTCGAGCGCGGGGTCCTTTTCGATGCTCTGGCGGTACTCGTCGAGCGTCGTCGCGCCGATGCACTGCAGCTCGCCGCGGGCGAGAGCGGGCTTCACGATGTTGGCGGCGTCCATCGCGCCCTCGGCGCCGCCGGCGCCGACGAGCGTGTGGATTTCGTCGATGAAGAGGATGACGTCGCCGGAGCGGCGGGTTTCGTCGAGCACGCCCTTGATGCGCTTTTCGAACTCGCCGCGGTACTTGGTGCCGGCGACCATGAGCGTGAGGTCGAGCGAGACGATGCGCTTGCCGAGGAGCAGGTCCGGGGCGGTGCCGGCGGCGATGGCCTGCGCGAGGCCTTCCACGACCGCGGTCTTGCCGACGCCGGCTTCGCCGACGAGCGCCGCGTTGTTCTTGTTGCGGCGGCAGAGGATCTGGACGAGGCGGGCGAGTTCGTCCTCGCGCCCGACCATGGGATCGAGCTTGCCCTCGCGGGCCAGTTTCACGAGGTCGCGGCCGAAAGAATCGAGCGCGGGCGTGGCGATCTTGCGCGGCCTGCCGGAAG
>JAFUXX010000467.1 GCA_017476965.1 Kiritimatiellia bacterium
ACTTTCGCGCAACGCGGGCACACAGGCGCCGCGGTGCCCGCGGCGCCTTCGCCTTCGAGGAGAGTCTTGCCGCACACGGCGCAGCATCCCTCCTCGCCGCGGAGCGGCAGCGCGGCGCGGCACTCCTGGCAGACCGGGCCGGAGGAGGAAGGCCGCCCGCACGCCTCGCAGCGGCGGGGCCACAAAACGTCCGAGGCCGCTCCGGCGAAGCCGGCGGCCGCGGAAAGGAAGGAGGAAACGGCGCTACCTTGCCGCACGTTTCTTGGTGATGCCGATCCGGACGTCGGACTCCTTCTGCGTGGTCGCCTTGGGGGCGGCCTGCTCGGTCACGGAGAGCGTGGCCGGGAGGAAGCGGTAGTAGACCATGAGCTGCAGCGCGCAGAGGCAGGTGTCCATCACGCGGCGGTTCATCGTGGTCGTGCCGTCGATGCGCTTGCCCTTCTCCCAGTGGTAGCAGGGCAGGTTGCCGTTGCCGGTGTCGTGGTACGACTCGCCCTTGGACGGGCTGTCCCAGTAGCCGATTTCGCGGGGCTTGTTTTCGAAATCCACGTAGCCGCTTTCCTCCGCCGCGACGCGCTGCTGCATGTTGGTGAGGACGGGCATGAACTGGCGGTTCCAGCTCTTGAACGTCTCGCCGCCGGCCTGGAACTTTGCCTGGGTGATGTAGTACCAGTAGTAGATCGGGGAAACGTTGTCGCCGATGCCGTCGCCGCGGCCCCAGGGCTGGCTCTTGCCGTCGTCCCACTTCTCGAAGCTGAACGTGCAGCCGTCGAGGTAGCTCAGGGTCTGCGTGACGTGCCGGTCGTCCCACGCGCCGAGCAGCTGCATGCAGAGCGCGCCGACGCCGGAGAGTCCGGGGTGGCCGCCGGGGCTGCTCGCGGCGGTCACGGCGTAGTAGAAGCCGCCTTCCTCGCCGCGGTACGTGCAGAGGAACGCCTTTTGCGCCTTCTGGTAGCACTCTTCGAGGCCGGGCACGTCGATTTCCGCCGTGTGGAGCGCTTTCACGGCCTGCGCCGTCCACCCCGCGAACGAAGTGTCGGAGCGTTCGGTGATCGCGTACTTGTAGTCCCAGCTGTTCATCTCGTTCTGGCCCTTGATGATAGGCACGGCCGCGCGCTCGCAGGCGGTCTTGGCCAGAGGGTGGCGCGTCATGGAGTAGAACTCCGCGAGCGCGTACGTGGCGATCGAGTGGGTGTAGTTGTTGCCGTCGCGGTGCTTGAAGTATCCGTTGGGGGTCTGGTCGTCGAGCAGGTATTGGGCGGCCTTGCGGACCGTTTCGCCGAATTCCGGGTGTTCCGGGCCGGGGATTTCGCCGTGCGCGAGGTAGGTCAGGAGCGCGAGCCCCGTCATGGCCGAATACTGGCTTCCGTTGGTGCCCCAGGAGCCGTCGGCGTTCTGGTTCTTCTTGAGCCAGCGCAGCGCGCGCATCACGGAAGCGTCGCCGCCGGTGCCGCCGTACTTGCTCATGAGCGCGCCGCGGTGGCCGGGATCGCGCGACCCGATGATGTTCCTCATCGTGATCGGGCTCTTGTTCATCTGGACGGTGCTGATTTCGCGGGGCTTCGGGGAGACCGGCTCGTTCGTCTCGATCGGGGTCATCTCCGTCGTTTCGCCCGTCGGACCGTCGATGTCGGTGTCCAGCGGCTCGATGATGTCCGGCTCCGGCGGTTCTTCCGGCTCGTCCTGCTCGAGCTCCGGCGTATCCGTGGTTTCGACGATCTCCACGGCGACGTTCTTGCTGGCGGAGCCTTCCTTTTTCGGGATCGAAAGCATGATCGCGACGATCAGGACCGGCACGAGAATCGCCACGACGGGCCCGGTCATGCGCTGCATCTGCAGGCGCGCGTACTTGTACTCGCCGCTGTCCTTCGGCATCGAAAGGCCGGCGATCGTCTTCTTGATGCGCTCCTTGAACGAAAGGTTTTCGTAGAGCTTCTGCATCTCTTTCCAGGCGCGGTCTTCCGGATCCGCCCAAACTTCGGCGGCGGGATCGTTGTTCTGGATTTCTTGTTCGGACATGGGGAATCGCTCCGTTTTTCCGCGGCCTGCCGCGGACGTGCCGCGCGCCGGGATTTCGTCGGAGCCGATTGTACCCTTCCGGGCGCCGGAAATCAACCCCCGCGCGCGCCGAAGCGAAAAACCCGGCCCATGGCGGGCCGGGTCCGGGTGAGCGCCGTTTGGCGGGAGCGCCGGGGGCGGAAGCCTACGGTTCCTCGATGCCGAGGCAGACGGGCGCGGCGCCGGAAACGCCGCTCGCGGCGACGGCGGCGAGCGCGGCGTCCACC
>JAFUXX010000468.1 GCA_017476965.1 Kiritimatiellia bacterium
CGGCGAGCGCGTCGCGCACGACGGCCGCGACGGTCGCTTCTTCGTTTCGCGCCGGGATCACCACGGCCATGTCGGAACCATTCGGCATCGTCTCTGGAGCGTTATTTCTCGCTGGGCGCGGGCAGCGCGGCCCTATTTCCTCGAATCCTCGTTGGCGGAAGACCGGAGCACGGCGACGAACGCCTCCTGCGGCACGTTGACCGTGCCGAACTGCTTCATGCGCTTCTTGCCTTCCTTCTGCTTGTTGAGAAGCTTCATCTTGCGCGTCACGTCGCCGCCGTAGAGCTTGGCCGTCACGTCCTTGCGGAACGGGCGGATGTCCTCGCGCGCGACGATCGTGCCGCCGACCGCCGCCTGCACCGGGATCTTGAACATGTGCGGCGGAATCGCGTCCTTGAGCGCCGCGCAGATTTCGCGGCCGCGGGCGCGGGCCCGGTCGCGGTGCACCATGCACGAAAAGGCGTCCACCGCGTCGCCGTTGAGCAGCACGTCCATGCGCACGATGTCGGAGCGCTGGTAGCCGGCCGGGACGTAGTCGAGCGACGCGTAGCCGTGCGAAACGCTCTTGAGGGTGTCGTTGAAGTCGACGAGGATTTCGTTCAGCGGGAGCGTGCAGGTGAGGATCACGCGCACGCCGTCGAGCGAATCGGTCTTGTCCACGGTGCCGCGGTGTTCCATCACGACGCGCATCATGTCGCCGATGCACGAAGAAGGCGTGATGATCGTCGCGCGGATGAGCGGCTCCTCGACGTAATCCACGTCGGCCGGGTCGGGCATGCGGACGGGGTTGTCGATTTCGGAAACCGCGCCGTCCTTGGTGTGGATGCGGTAGACGACGGCGGGGTGCGTCGAAATGACGTCGCAGTTGAACTCGCGCCGCAGCCGCTCCTGCACGATTTCCATGTGCAGCAGTCCGAGGAAGCCGCAGCGGAAGCCGAACCCGAGGGCGACGCTGCTCTCGGCGTGCCACGAAAATGCGGCGTCGTTGAGCTGGAGCTTTTCGAGCGAGACGCGGAGCTTTTCGTACTCGTCCGTCGAAACGGGGTACAGGCCCGCGAAAACCATCGGGCGCACTTCGCGGAAGCCGGGCAGCGGTTCGGCGGCCGGGGTTGCGCGCAGCGTCACGGTGTCGCCGGTCTTCACTTCGCGCGGGTCCTTGACCGTGCCGACGAGGTATCCGACCTGGCCGGGGGAAAGAGCGGCGACGGGCTGCATCTTGGGCGTGAAGATGCCGACCTCCTTGACCTGCGTTTCGAGGCCCGTCCCCATGAACCGGACCCAGTCTCCGGCCTTCACGGAGCCGTCCACGACGCGGACGTACGGTATGACGCCGCGGTACGGGTCGAAGAGCGAGTCGAATATGACCGCGCGCAGCGGCCCGTCGGGATGCTCGGATTTCGGCGGCGGCACGAGCGTGACGATCCGCTCCAGCAGGTCCTGCACGCCGGCGCCGGTCTTCGAGGAGACGAGCGCGCAGTCGTCCATCGGGATCGCGAGCGCCTCCTCGACCTGGTGCTTGCACCCGGGGACGTCCGCGGACGGCAGGTCGATCTTGTTCAGCGCCGGGATGATTTCGAGATTGGCTTCGAGCGCCAGGAGCGTGTTCGCGACGGTCTGGGCCTGGACGCCCTGGGCGGCGTCCACGAGCAGCACCGCGGCTTCGCACGCGGCCATCGAACGCGAAACTTCGTACGAAAAATCGACGTGCCCCGGCGTGTCGAGCAGGTTCAGCAGGTACGTCTTGCCGTCGCGGGCCGCGTAGGCCATCGAAACCGGGTGCGACTTGATCGTGATGCCGCGCTCCTGCTCCAGGTCCATCGAATCGAGGAGCTGGTCGTGGAACGTGCGGGAATCCACGGCGTTGGTCAGCTCCAGGATGCGGTCGGCCAGCGTCGACTTGCCGTGGTCGATGTGGGCGATGATGCAGAAGTTGCGGATGTCGTCCAATTGCATGGCCGGAACGATACCAAAATGCCCCCGTCCGCGCAATCGCGGAAACGGGCGCGGCTACGCGCGGACGTGGTCCTTCACGTGCACGTCGCGTTGCGGGAACGGGATCGTGAGGCCTTCCTTTTCGAGCGCTTCCTTGCAGGCCTTCACGAGAGCGCGGCGCGCGGGCCAGTAGTCCGCGGTCTTGGTCCACACGCGCAGCGAAAGGTCCACGGAGCTTTCGCCGAGGGCTTCGACGAACGCTTCGGCCGGCTTGTCGGGAATCCGGCGCGGCTCCGAAGCGCCGAGCGCGAGCAGTACGCGGAGGCCGTCGTCGATGCGGTCCGAATACGAAATCGGGAACGTGAGGCGCACGAGGCGCTCCTTGTTGCGTCCGAAGTTCGCGATCGGCTCCTGCAGCAGCACGCGGTTCGGCACGGAGAGCAGCACGCCTTCCACGGTCCGCAGTTCCGTTTCGAAGAGCCCCACTTTCACGACGGTGCCGGAGCCGCGCGACGGGTCGCCGGAAAAAGTGACGAACTCCCCGGCCGCGAGCGGCCGCAGCACGAGCAGCGAAAGCCCGGCCGCGGCGTTGCTCAAAGTGTCGCGCAAGCCGAGACCGACGGCGAGCGCCAGGCCGCCGAGCGCCGTCATCACTCCGCGCGTGTCGATCCCCGCGGCGGCGAGCGCCGCGAGGGCGCCGAGCGTCCAGACGCCCCACGCCACCGCCTTGCCGGCGAGGTTTTCGATCGACGGGTCCGAACCGGACAGCCGCCGGGCCACGCGCCGGGCCACTTTTCCCCCGGCCCGGCCGAGAAAATACGTCGCGAGCGCCACCGCCGCCGCGCTTGCCGCGGCTGCCGGGTCGAAGAACCGTGTCCAATCTGCCGAAATCGCGTTCATGCCCGCGATTATCCACTTGCGCGCCGCGGAACGCAACCTCCGCGCGGACCGCTTTTCAAGCGGCCGGAATTCTGGCATGATTCCGGCCGCCGCCGCGACGCGGCGCGCGAAACGCAAATCCGGCCCGGGCGGCCGCCGCGAATGCCATGGACACACCAAAACGCCTTCTCACGATCCAGGACGTCTCCTGCGTAGGACAGTGCTCCGCCACCGTGGCGCTGCCGCTTGTATCCGCGTGCGGAGTGGAGTGCGCCGCGCTCCCGAGCGCCGTCCTCTCCAACCACACCGGCGGGTTCAAGTCGTGGACGTTCCGCGACCTCACGGAGGACATGTCCGGAATCGAGGCCGAATGGCTCAAGCAGGGCATCTCTTTCGACGCGTTCTACACGGGCTACGTGTGCGAGCCCCAGATCGGCCCGATCCTTTCGATCATGGACCGCTGCGCCGCGCCCGGCGCCCTGCGTTTCGTGGACCCCGCGATGGCGGACAACGGCAGGCTCTACGCCGGTTTCGGCCCCGATTTCCCCGCGAAGATGGCCAGGCTCTGCGCCGGCGCGGACTACGTGCTGCCCAACCTCACCGAGGCGGCCCTGCTGCTCGGCCGCGAACCCGTGCTCGAAGGGTACGGCGAAAAGTTCGTCGAGGAGACGGTCCGCGGGCTCCACGGCCTCGGCGCGAAGAACGTCGTGCTCACCGGGGTTTCGTTCGACCCGGGCCTGCTGGGCACCGCGGTTTCGGACGGCAAGTCGCTGCAGTACGACTTCAACAAGCGTCTCGCCGCGATGTCCCACGGCACGGGCGACGTGTTCGCCTCGGTTTTCGCCGGCGCCGTGATGCGCGGGCTCTCCGCGCTCGACGCCTCGGCCCTCGCGGCGGACGTCGTGTGCGCCTCGATCGAAGCCACTCCTCCGTCGCACTGGTACGGAGTCTGCTTCGAGCGCGCGCTGCCGCTTCTCGTCTCGCGGCTCGGCGGCGCCTGCGCAGCCCAGGGCTGAAAACCCGGCAAAGGCCGCAACACGGAATCGGAAAGAAAGGGAAACACGCCATGACGCGACGCCAGATCGCTTCGATGATCGACCACACCGTCCTCAACCCGGCAAGCCCCGGTTCGGCGTTCCGGGACTGCTGCCGTTTCGCCGCGGAAAACGGGTGCGCCAGCGTGTGCGTGTGCCCTTTCGCGGTGGCGGATTGCGCCAATGCGCTGCGCGGCACCGGCGTTGCGGTCTGCACGGTCGTCGGGTTCCCGCACGGCACCGCGGCGACTGCGGCCAAGGTCGCGGAGGCCCGCATCGCGATGGCGGACGGCGCCACGGAAATCGACATGGTCGTGAACCCCTCCAAGGTCGTCGACGGCGACTGGGAATACGTCGAGCGCGACATCTCGGAAGTGGTCCGCGCCGTCCACGCGGAAGGCGCCGTGCTCAAGGTCATTTTCGAGTGCTGCCTGCTCGACGACGCGCAGAAGGCCCGGCTGTGCGGGATTTGCACCGCCGCCGGCGCCGATTTCGTCAAGACCTCGACCGGCTACGGCAAGGGCGGCGCAACGGTGGCGGACGTGCGCCTCATGGCGGCAAACGTCGGCCCGGGCGTAAAGATCAAGGCCGCGGGCGGGATACATTCGGCGGACGAAGTCCGCGCCCTTCTCGCCGCCGGCGCAACGCGTTTCGGATGCTCGCGCACGGCGGACATCCTCTCCGGTTTCCCGGAATGACGCGGCGCGGCCGCGCCCGCTCCGCCGCGCTCGCCGCCGCGTCGGATGCCGTCGCGGACGTCATCTGCCGCGACGGGCTCGTCCACCTCTTCGGCTGCGGACACTCCCATCTCGCCGCGCTCGACACGTTCTACCGCGCCGGCGGGCTGGCGTGCGTCTCGCCCG
>JAFUXX010000469.1 GCA_017476965.1 Kiritimatiellia bacterium
CGCTTCGCAGCGCATCGTCGGCGACAGGCTCCGCCCCGGCGACCTCGTCGTCCTCGTCGCGCCGATCGACGCCGCCGCGCCCAAGGGGCGGCTCATCCTGCCGCAGCAGCAGACGCTGCGCGACGTGCTGGACGCCCGTGCCGCCGCGCTCGTCGTGCAGCCCGGCGAACTGCCCGGTCTGCTCGCGTCGCTCTCGCGCCCGCCCACGCTCGTCGTGACGGATTCGCAGGCGTTCGCCGAGGTCCGCGCCGCGGTGCCGCGGGACGTGCCGCTCACGAGTTTTTCCGTTCTCTTCGCCCGGTACAAGGGCGACTGGGAAACGCTCCGCGCCGGCGCGGCGGCGGTCGACTCCCTGCGCGACGGCGATTCGGTCCTTGTCTGCGAGGGTTGCACGCACAGGCGGCAATGCGGCGACATCGGCACGGAGAAGATTCCGCGCTGGCTTCTCGGCCGCACCGGGAAGAAACTGCGGTTCGAGTTCACGAGCGGCCGCGGCTGGCCGGACGATCCCTCCGAGCTCCGCCGACACGCGCTCGTGGTGCACTGCGGCGGGTGCATGCTCACGCGCCGCGAAGTGCGCCGCCGCATCGCGGATTGCGTCGAAAACGGCGTCCCTGTCGTGAACTACGGCGTCCTCATCGCCAAACTGCGCGGCGTCGAGCTGCCCGAAGATCCGACGGGCCTCCCGGAACGTGCGCGAGGCTGACGCGCCTGACGCGCCCGACGGCCGTGCGGGAAAATCCCGCGCGGCCGCTTCGTCAAGCCTTGCGGGAGTCGCAGAATTTGCGGATCGAGCACTCCGCGCAGCGCGGGTTGCGCGGCGCGCAGACGCGCTGGCCGTGCGACACGAAAATCGCGTTCCACGTGCGCCACAGGTCGACGGGGAGACCTGCGCGCAGAGCGGCTTCCGTTTCCGCGGGAGTCCCGGTTTTCACGAGACCCGTGCGGTTCATGATGCGGTGCACGTGGACGTCCACGCAAATCGCGGGTTTGCCGAACGCGACGGCGACGACGAGATTGGCCGTCTTGCGCCCGACGCCGGGGAGCGTGCACAGCTCTTCGACGGTCTCCGGAATCCGGCCGCCGAAATCGCGGTCCAGCACGTCGGGAATTTTCTTTATCGCCTCCGCCTTCTGGCGGTGGAAACCGACGGGGTAGACGAGGGCGTCGAGTTCGTCCACCGAGAGGCGGCGGACGTCGGCCCACGACGAAACGGCGGGGAACAACTTCTCGCGCACGACTTTCGACGTGCAGGCGTCCTTGGTCCGCGCGGAGAGAATGGTCGCGAGCAGCAGGTGGAACGGGGAC
This sequence comes from Kiritimatiellia bacterium, assembly GCA_017476965.1. GTDB lineage: Bacteria > Verrucomicrobiota > Kiritimatiellia > RFP12 > UBA3636 > UBA3636. The sequence goes on from JAFUXX010000469.1 coordinate 1,309, forward strand.
GTGCCGTGCGCGGCGAGCATGTCAACCACCGGCGCGGGATTCGCGGCGAAATCGGCGGAAAGGAGGCGGTGGACCTCTCTGGCGTCGGAGAATTTCATCGCCGGGGCGGCGGGGCGGGGCGGTGCCAGCGCGCGGATGCGGCCAGCTCGCGGGCGAAATTCGTTTCGGCGAAATCTTCCACCGTGTCGACCAGGACGGCGTTGGAAGTGGCGTTGCGGAACTTCTTGTTGTTCACGTTGCCCGCGTACTGCACGACGGGCGCGGCACCGAGGTTGCCGCGGACCGCGCGCGAGGGGACCATCCCTTCGTCCACGAACACCTGGAGAATGTCGCGCATTTCGTCCGGCGACACCGCGAAACGCCCCTGCACCATGCGCTGCCAGTCGGGATCGGCGCTGGCTGTCGAAAACGAATCGCGGACCTGCGGGCTCGGCCCGGTGCGGAACGTCACGAGACCGGTGCCGTAGAGTTCGAGGCGGAAAGGGTAGGGGAAGCGCTCGCTGCCGGGGGCCGGGTCGTAGACGAACGAAACGTGGTCCAGCCCGGACCCGGCGACGGTGAACGACTCGTGCGGAATCCGGCCCTCGCGGTCCGTGGAGGCGCAACCCGGGGCGAAGAGCAGCGGGGCCGAAAGCGCGAGCGCCGCGACGACTGCGTTTTTCGCCTTCTTCACGAAATTTTCCGCGCGGCGCAGCTTGCGCTCCGACGGGCCCTTCGGCGTGTCGAGCTCCGGCAGTTCTTCGCCCTTGAGCTCCTCCACGCCGACGCGCTTGAGGCGCATCGAGATGATCGTGGAAACGCCCTTTTCCTGCTGCGTCACGCCGTACACGATGTCGGACCCGGCGATCGTGTGCTGGTTGTGCGTGATGATGAGGAACTGCGAGAGCGAGAGGAAGTCCTTGAGCACGTCCACGAACCGCCCGATGTTGCTGTCGTCGAGCGCGGCGTCGAGCTCGTCGAGGATCGCGAAGGGCGAGGGCTTGATTTCGTAGATCGAGAAAAGCAGCGCGACGGCCGTCATCGTGCGCTCGCCGCCGGATAGCAGCGAAACGCTCGTGGGTTTCTTGCCGGGCGGGCGGGCCACGATGTCGATGCCGCATTCGAGGACGTTTTCGGCGTCGAGGAGGCGCAACTCGGCCGTGCCGCCGCCGAAGAGCCGCGTGTACATCTTCTGGAAGTTCTCGTTCGCCTTCGTGAACGTGTCGCGGAAGCGCGCGACGGACTGGCGGTCGATGTCCTTGATGAGCGCGAGGAGTTTCTCCTTGGCCTGCACGAGGTCGCTTTCCTGGCCGACGAGGAAGTCGAGGCGCTCTTCGCTCTTCTGGCAGTCTTCGATGGCGACGAGGTTCACGGGTCCCATGTTTTCCATCTTCTGCCGAAGTTCCGCGACGCGGCTCGCGGCGTCCTCCATCGTCGGCGGACCTTCTTCGCCCCAGTCCGGCGGCTCTTCGCGCCCGAGCTGTTCGATCGTGAGGTGCCAGTCGCGTTCGAGGCCCTCTTCGAGATTCTGGCGCTGGACGCGCGCCTCGGCGCGGCGGGAGTTCAGTTCCTCACCGGCGCGCAGGCATGCGAGGTCCTCAAGGACGGCGATGGACGCGTGTCGGGCGTTGTCTTCGCGGACAAGAGCGGGCGACAGGCCGTCCGCGCGAAAGTCGTCGTCGATGCCACGGAGAAGGGCGTTGTCGCGCGGAAGGTCGCCTCGCTCCGTCCGGTGGAAGACGGCAACATGGTTGATTTCAGTCTCCGCATGATCGCCAAGTCCGGGCTGTCGTTCGATCTTTCCGGCTATGCGGTCGAGGAAAGCGCCGCGACTTCCAGCACCGTCTCGCTGTACACGGGCGGTGATTCCTCGATGGTCCCCTCTGGCGCCGAGACTTCATACGCTGCCTCCATGTATACGTTCACTAAGGGCTTCCGCCTGACTACGGACGACTGGATGGACGTGAACGCAATAGTCCAGAGGATGAAGACGGAAACATGGACGGCGTCGGC
>JAFUXX010000470.1 GCA_017476965.1 Kiritimatiellia bacterium
CTTCGGCGAACTTCCGGTCTCCACTGCCTCGCATCCATCCCCCTTCCTCTTCTCCACCAAACACCACGACCCGGAAACCGATACGCTCTACTACGGCTACCGCCACTACTCCCCCCGCCTCGGCCGCTGGCTGTCGCGGGATCCGCTTGGAGAAAACGGAGGACATAACATTTATTCTTTTCTCAAAAATGCGACGCCTTCAGTTTTTGACTTATTGGGCCTTTCGGAATGTTCCATGCCAAAAGAAAGAACCGAAACACCCACGAATTCAAACAATGGATTTTCATGGGATGTCGGTCAATTCATGGATTGGCTTCTTGGACTAAACGAGGACAATCAAGAACTTCCCTGGGATCAATTTGATCCCGATTTGTCTGCCAGAAATCTGTTGTTGAGTTTCTGGCGCCAACAGAATTTCAAATACCTTATGGAAGTTTGCGAAAACGCTCCAATCGGCGAATCGGAAACCGAAAACAATTCAAAGGGGGTCAATGACCAGACTTTCGTCAACGACAAATTCCATTGGATACACGAATGGCACGCAAGCATCGGGCCGCATCGTTCTCCTGAATATGGCGAAAAGGACACGTTGGGCGTACACAAATATGCGTCCAATGGAATTTGCGTTTGCGATATAACTGCAACACTTGACTTAATTGCGCATGACGATGGAGATTTCAACAAAGGCAGACGATTCGGACCGGAAGACTTGTTGCACGATGATTGGTTCATTTGGATAAGGGATCATTCAATTTTCGGAAAAGACGATCACATGACTGGACGGACATTCGAAAACACAACCGTTCACATCGAATTGGGAAAATAAAACATGGCAAATGCATGCAGAACGGGATGCGTTGGATGCTTTTCGGCGGCGATTGCCGCCGCCTTGGCCTTGACGCTGTTTTCCAAGTGGATTTTCGCCCGCTCCATTTCCCGTCCCGAAACCTTCGAGGCAAAATTCATGCCTTCGATGAAGGACTCCATCGAATTCACGTGGTTCGACTATCGCGGGTACGTCGGCGGCGGAATCGGAATGGCGGAAGGAACGATTGTCGGAGAGATTCCTCCCGGAGTCCTCGGGGCGCCGGTTCTCGGCAGTCTCCCGGACGAAACGGCGGGATGGGAACCGGGCGCGGTCGTTCTTTGTCCGTTACAGTCGGAAGACGTCCGAAATTCGGCGAAAGCGGCAGCGTTCATCGCGAGGGAAAAAGCGGAATCCTTTCCGGCATGGATATGCGGGAAAACCCAGTCCGGGGAATGGCGGATGCATAAATTCACCGACCCGAACCGGAAGGCCCGGAAGCCGGGCATCCGAGATCAGGCATATATGCTGGTGGAGACCAAAAATCCAAGGCACTTCGTCTTTTGGGTGATCGATCCGTAAAAGCGCTTGCGCTTGCCCTCCCGAATTCGCTTTTGCGCCGGACGTTTGGTGCGCCGCTGCTCCTCATCGTAAAAAAATGGTTTTCCTCCCAGACGAAAACGGGTACAATCAAAAGCATGGAACATACGAACGAACCACCCGAGAACCGAGCAACTGGCTATGCCGCCAACGGCAACGTCTCCGAGTACGTCTCCCCGTCCGGCGCCATTCTCTCCCATTACGACTATTCCCCCTTCGGCGAACTTCTCATTGCGACCTCCTCCCATCCTGCGCCCTTCCGCTTCTCCACCAAATACCACGACCCCGAAACCGATACCCTCTACTACGGCTACCGCCACTACTCCCCCCGCCTCGGCCGCTGGCTGTCGCGGGACCCGCTGGAAGAAAATGGCGCCCGCAGTCAACTTTCCAGCGCAACGGTGCGTCGGTTGCGTAGCATGAGCGCATCTTGAGCGAAGCCCCCCTCCCGAGGGGGTTGA
>JAFUXX010000471.1 GCA_017476965.1 Kiritimatiellia bacterium
GAGCGAAACGGCGACCGCGGCGGCGAAAAACGCGGCGTGGGAGTCGTCGCGCTCGTCGGCCTCCCTGTCGTGGAGCGGCGGAATCGGCATTGTGTCCACGGCGGTGCCTCCTCAACCGTTGGCGGGAAGGACCCGGATTTCGCGGATCTCGGTCGGCGCCGCGGCGGCGCGGACGCGCGGCAGGAGTGTGCGGTTCGCGGTGCGCTTGAGCTCGGAGTACCAGACCGCGCCGCGCACGTACACGGGCAGCACGCCGCCCTCGGGGCGGCCGGGAGTGGTGCGGCGCGCGAGATCGGCGCCCACGATCTTTCCCCACTCAGACGAAAGACGCAGCTCCAGCGGATCGAGGTCCGGCAGGCCGAGCGCGGCGACGACGCGCTCCACGGCCGAGGACACGGCCTCGCCGTCGCGGAACTGCGGCGAGGGCCAGTCCGCGGGAGCGCGCAGGAAAGCGCCGCGGAGGCGGAGGGCGTCCGTCGAAACGCCCCGCCGCGTCGCCTCGCGGGCGAACGCCTTGCGTCTTGCTGCGGATGCCGCGTCCATTCCGGGAACCCGACCCCTGCGTTCAGCAGGGGATGTTTTCGAGGCGGGTGCGGCGCGAGCCGCGGACGATCTGGCCGGCGACGACGGGGCGGACTCCGGTCCTTTCGAGGGTTTCGACCGTGCGCGCGAGGTCCTTCTGGCGGACGCACAGCACGTAGCCGACGCCCATGTTGAACACGCGGTACATTTCGACCGGGTCCACGCCGCCGGCTTCGCGGAAGAAACGGAAGACCGCCGGGACCTTCCACGTCGAGCAGTCGAACGCGGCGTCCACCCCCGCGGGGAGCATGCGCGGCACGTTGTCGAGCAGGCCGCCGCCGGTGACGTGGGCCATGCCGCGGATCTTCACCCCGGCCTCGCGCACCGCGAGGACGGGCTTGAGGAACGAGCCGTGGACGGCGAGCAGCGCCTTCTTGAACGTCGTGCGCGTGCCGGGGACGAAATCGGAGAGCGAGAGCTTCGCGACGTCGAAGAGAATCTTGCGCGCGAGCGAGTAGCCGTTCGTCTGGAGGCCGGTCGAAGGCAGGCCGACGAGCATGTCGCCCTCGCGGATGTCCTCGCCGGTCACGAGCTCGCGGCGGGAAACGCGGCCGACGATCGTGCCGCACAGGTCGTATTCGCCGCTTGCCGGGTAGAGGCCGGGCATCTCGGCCGTCTCGCCGCCGAGCAGCGCGAGACCGTTGTTGCGGCAGCCGCGGCAGAAGCCTGCGATGACCTTGGCGAAGACGTCGGCGTCGAGCTTCGACGTGCCGAGGTAGTCGAGGAAGAAGAGCGGAGTCGCGCCCTGCGTGAGGATGTCGTTCACGCAGTGGTTCACGAGGTCCTCGCCCACGGTGTCGTGGATTCCGGCCATGTGGGCGATTTTGAGCTTGGTGCCCACGCCGTCCGTCGACGCGACGAGGATCTCGCCCCTGCCGGGCGAAGCGAACAGGCCGCCGAAGCGGCCGATGTCCGACAGCACGCCGGGAGTTTTGGTGCTCTTGACGTCGGCCTTGATCTTGGCCAGGCCGCGGTCCATCTCGTCGATGTCCACGCCAGCGGCCGCGTAAGCCGATTTCGAACCCGCCGCCTTGCGGGCGGCCCCTTTTCCGGCCGCCTTGGCGGACGCGGACGGCCTCGCGGCCGCGGTGTTGCGTTTCATGCGGCGAAGTCTACCACAACCCCCGCCGCGTTTCCACACCCCCGGGGCGCAAAAAAACCGGCGCGCGCCCGTTGGGGCGCGCGCCGGCCAAATCGGAAAGTCCGATTACTTCTTGGGGGGAAGGATCGCGTCCTTGGCGGCCTTGGCGAGGCGGAACTTCACGACCTTCTTGGCCGGGATCTTGATCGTGGCGCCGGTGGCGGGGTTGCGGCCGGTGCGGGCCTTCTGCTGCTTCAGGACGAGCTTGCCGAGACCGGGAACGGTGAAACCGTCCTTCTGCTTGGCGCCTTCGTACGCGATGGCGACGAGAGCTTCGATCGCGTCCTTGGACTGCTTCTTGGTGATGGCGGCCTTTTCGGCGACTGCTTCGACGATCTGGGCCTTCGTCTTGATGACTTTCTTGGGTGCCATTTGGCTATCCTTTCGTGTTGTTCCCCGCCGCACCGCCCACCCGGACGGGTTTGCGCGGGCGGGCCAATTTTTGCACAAGACCCCGTCTCAATGCAAGCGAAAAATCGCGATTTACTGGGAAATTCCGCGCATTTTTTCCCGGCACCCCCGGAAAACGGGCCTTTCGCGCGGTTTCCGGAGCCCCTTTCCGCCTTTTTCCGGCTCCGCGCGGCGCGGCGCGCGCGGCGTTTGAAACGGCGGGGCGCGGCGGGTATACTCCGATGCGAAAGGACGCCACGGAAATGCCACGGACCCATCGCGCCGACGTGCCGGCGAAACTGAACTTCACCCTGGAAATCCTGGGCCGCCGCGCGGACGGGTTCCACGAGCTGCGCAGCGTCGTCGTGCCCGTGTCGCTCTTCGAAACGGTCGTCGTGTCGCCGCGCGGCGACGGCGTGGTGACGTGCGAAACGCGGGGCGCGGGCGTGGACGTCTCGGAGCCGCGCTCCCTCCCCGCGGAGAAGAACCTCGCCGTGAAAGCGCTGCGCGCCATGCAGCGCGCGCTCGGGCGGCCGGACTCCGCCTGCGGGTGCGACATCTCGATCGTGAAGCGCGTGCCGGTCGGCGCGGGC
>JAFUXX010000472.1 GCA_017476965.1 Kiritimatiellia bacterium
GAGCGCAAGGCCGCCGAGCGCGAGCGCGGCGGCGCGGCGGGGCGAGCGGTCCGAGACGAACCAAGCAGCCACGACGGGCCACGGAAGAAGGACGACGAGAGAGTACTTGCAGGCGACGGCGAACCCGGTCGCGACCGACGCGCCGAAGAACCAGGCGGCGGAGCGCGTGCGGACGGCGCGAGCGGCGAGCCACGCCGCGAGGCAGCCGGAAAAGAGCATTCCGACGTCAGTCTCGCAGTAGTGCGCGTGTTCGAGCGCCGACGGGACCGACGCGAAGAGCAGCGCGGCGAAGACGGACGCCGGAAGCCCCGCGCCGCACTCCGCGGCGGCGAGGAAGAGGAACACCGCGGCGAACGTGAAGAGCACGGCGTTCATGTCGCGCCCGCGCTGCATTCCGGACGGGTCGAAACCGCCGGGATCGGGCGGAGGGACGAACGACGCGCCGTCTACGGCCCGCACCGCGCCGTCCTGCACCGAGTGCGCGCGCCAGCGGCGGGCCGCGTTCCACGCGACGGACTCAACGCCCGTCCAGATGCGCGACAGCACGAACCAGCCGCCGGGGTAGGCGCGGTCCGTGACGTGGCCTTCGAGGTGCGTCTGCGCGATCCAGTGCGCCACGACGAGCTCGTCGGGGTGGAAGAATTCGCTCCACCGCAGTCCTTCCGAAACGCGGAAGAACGCGAAAGCCGCGACGAGCGCGCAGGCGGCGGTTTTGGCGCGGGGGAAGGTCACTTGGCGTCTGGGGCGGCGGCGAGCGCGCCGAAGCGGCAGAGTTGGTCGCAGATTCCGCAGCCGTTGCAGACCGACGCGTTCACGCGCGGTTTGCCGTCCGGCTGGATTTCGAGCGCGGGGCATCCGCACTTGAGACACGCCTTGCAGCCGACGCACTTGGCGGGGTCCGTGCGGCGGGGCGGGCCGACCGGTTTGCGGACGTGGAGCGGGCACGGCGCGCGGGAAATGACGAGCGAGGGCTCGGGGGCGGCGATTTCCTCGCGGAGCGCGGCGACCGTTTCCTTTTGGTCGTACGGGTTCACGACGCGGATGCGCTCCACGCCGCACGCCCGGGCGATTCCTTCGATCGACGCCGCCTTGGTCGTTTCGCCGAGGAGCGTCGTGCCGGTGCCGGGATGGTCCTGGTGCCCCGTCATCGCCGTGATCCTGTTGTCCACCACGACGAGCGTGACGTCGCTCTTGTTGTAGACGACGTCGAGCAGCCCAGTGATGCCGCTGTGGAAAAACGTCGAATCGCCGACGATGCCGACGACGGGTTTCTTCTCTCCGGCCTTGCGCATGCCGTGGGCCATGGTGAACCCGGCGCCCATGCAGAGAATCGTGTCCGTCCGCGAAAGCGGCGGGAACGCGCCGAGGCTGTAGCAGCCGATGTCGCCCGTCACGATCACGTCGAAATTGCCGAGCGCGAGGAAGAGCCCGCGGTGCGGGCAGCCGGGGCAGAGCATCGGCGGGCGCGCCGGGATGTCTGCCGCTTCCGGAACGGGGGCGGGGAGGGGAGCCAGACCGAGCTCCGGGAACATCGCGCGGCGCACTTCGTGGAGGCGCGACGGCGTGATTTCGCCGCAGCGCGGGACGTAGTTTTTGCCGTCGCAGGCTATCCCGAGCGAGCGCAGCCGCTCTTCGAGAATCGGATCGCCTTCGTCGACGACGAGGACGCGGTCCACGGAAGAAGCGAAGTCGCGGAAAAGGGCGTCCGGGAAAGGCCAGCCCCAGCCGATCTTGAGGATCGACGCGTCCGGAAACACCTCCGCCGTGTGGAGCGCGGCGACGCCGTGCGACACGATCCCGAGCGCGGAGCCGCGGCGGATGACGGTGTTGAAAGAGGACGACGCGGCGTCCGCCGCCTGCGCGTCGATCCTGTCCTCCACCTTGCGGCGCATCACGCGGCCGTAGAGCGGCAGCGGCACGAACCGCGGCACGTCGCGCACGAAGCGCGTTTCGTTGCGGGGGCGCGGCGGGCGCTCCTCGACGAGCGCGCGCGAGTGCGCCACGCAGGTCGTCGTGCGCAGGATCACCGGGCAGTTGTACTTTTCGGAGAGCTCGAAACCGCGGACGACGAAATCGCGCGCTTCGGCGGCGTCGGCCGGTTCGAGGCACGGCACCTTTGCGAGGCGCGCGTAGTGGCGGGTGTCCTGCTCCGTCTGCGAAGAGTCCTGGCCGGGGTCGTCCGCGACCACGATCACCATGCCGCCCACGACGCCGACGTACGAGAGCGTCATGAGCGGGTCGGCGGCGACGTTGAGGCCGACTAGCTTCATCGTGACCAGGGTCCGCGCCCCGGCGATCGACGCGCCGGCCGCCGCTTCGAGCGCGACCTTTTCGTTCGGCGACCATTCGGCCCAGACGCCTTCGTCCTTGTACTTCGCGAGGTTTTCGAGGATTTCGGTGGACGGCGTACCGGGGTATCCGAACGCGGCAGTCACGCCGCCCTCGAAAGCGCCGCGCGCGATGGCTTCGTTGCCGGTGAGGAGTCGTTTTTTCATGGAGTGGCTTCGATCGAAAACGGGAAGAGCGGGAGGCCGTCGCCGCGGCGGCGCAGGTCGGCCGCGGGCGGAAAGTCGCTGCAGGCGTACTCTACGCGCCGGGGATCGGGCACTTCGGGCGAGGAGACGAGGATCGACGCGCCGTCTGGCGCGAGCTCGGCGTCCGCCCACTTGCGGACGCCGTCCGCGCCTGACAGCGCGAAGAGGTGCGGCCCGATCGTGCGGCCAGCCTCGGCCGCGCCTTCGGCCCGCACTTCGAGGCCGGGCCCTGCGTCGCGCAGCGCGATGCGCA
>JAFUXX010000473.1 GCA_017476965.1 Kiritimatiellia bacterium
AACTGCTCCGCCGCCAGGCCGAATCCGGGGTCGAGATTTTCGTCGCGTTCGAAGACGCGTCTGTTTCCGGCGGACTGGGCGACGCCATGCGCGGCGTTCTCGACTCCCTGCCCCGTTCCCCGCGGCTCCTCGGATTCGGCTGGCCGCGCGACGCCTTTCCGCCCCACGCGTCGGGGCGCGACGACCTGCTCGCGCTTTTCCGCCTGCGCCCGCAGGACGCGGCCGAAGCGGTTCTCGCGGCCTTGACACGGCCCGCCTGATGTGGCACTTTTCCCCCGTTTTCCGAACCCCGCGGCGCAGCGGGCGCGCGCGGAACGAAGGAGTCCGAAATGACGATCCAGGAAATCCTCCACAACCCCGAAAAATTCGATTTCGACGTGGCGCGGCTCGGCGACTGCACGGTGCCAAGCCCGGTCGAGGGCGCCACGTTCGTCCGGCCCGACTCCCGCACTCTCTTCCGCCACAACGCGCAGTACGTCGAGGAACGCATCCGCGCGGGGCTTCCCGTGCCGAGTTTCGAGAAGGCCGGCCCTCAGGAAAAGATTTTCCACGCCCCGGCCTGGAGCCGCGCGGCGATCGTCACGTGCGGCGGCCTGTGCCCCGGCCTGAACGACGTCGTGAAAGGCCTCGTGCAGACGCTGTGGTTCGACTACGGCGTGCGCCACATCTTCGGCGTGCGGTACGGGCTCGAAGGCCTCGTGCCGTCCTACGGCCACGAGCCGATGCTCCTCACGCCGGAGGACGTGGACGACATCCACCAGGTCGGCGGGACGATCCTCGGCTCCTCGCGCGGCGGGCAGGACACCGCGACGATCGTGGACACCCTTTCGCACCTCAACATCAACATGCTCTTCTGCATCGGCGGCGACGGCACTCTGCGCGCCGCGCGCGACATCGCGGAAGAAGTGCTGCGGCGCGGGCTCAAGATCAGCGTCGTCGGCGTGCCCAAGACGATCGACAACGACCTGGCGTTCGTCGGGCGCTCGTTCGGCTTCGAAACGGCGGTCTACGAAACCGGCCGCGTCATCACGTGCGCCCACGTCGAAGCGAAAGGCGCGCCCCACGGCATCGGGCTCGTGAAACTCATGGGGCGCGATTCGGGATTCATCGCCGCGTACGCCGCCATCGCCAACTCCGTGGTCAACCTCTGCCTCGTGCCCGAAGTGCCGTTCGAGCTGGAGGGCGAACACGGCGTGCTGACCGCGCTCGACCGCCGCTTCGGCATCGGCAAGAGCCACGCCGTGATCGTCGTCGCGGAAGGCGCCGGGCAGGACCTCATGGCCGGAGAAGAGCGCCGCGACGCCTCGGGCAACATCCTCAAGAAGGACATCGGCACGTTCCTCAAAAAGGCGATCGAGGACCACTTCGCGGCGAAGGGCGAAAAGACTTCGGTGAAGTACTTCGACCCGAGCTACATGATCCGCTCCGTGCCGGCGCAGGGCGCCGACGCGATCCACTGCTACATGCTCGCCAAAAACGCGGTCCACGCCGCGATGGCCGGGCGCACCAACTGCGTGGTCGGCAAGTGCGCCGACGTCTACATGCTCGTCCCGATCGCCCTCGCGACGGCCGAGCGCCAGAAAGTGGACCCCAACGGTCCGCTCTGGCAGGCCGTCGTGGACGTCACCCGCCAGGCGGAATACATGGGGTACGAGCCGCTCGTCCGCGGCTGACCCCGGCGGCCGCTAGAAGGGGCGGACGCGCGTCGTGCCGTCCGCGCCCACGAGGACGCGCACGCGCTGGCCGACGGCGAAGGCGTCGCTTCCGGCGACCTGCGTGACGGACATCACGCGGCCGTCGCCGTCGAGCTGGACTTCGATCGCGAGGCCGTTCTGCTTCGTGAGCGACTTTTCGGC
>JAFUXX010000474.1 GCA_017476965.1 Kiritimatiellia bacterium
CGCGCGGGAGAGGCGCGAAACGGCCCGGCGCAGCAGCGCCGGGAAGTCGCGGTGCTTCGTGCCGCGGTCGGTCATCCAGATTTCGTCGTCCGCCGCGGCGCGCATCGTCGCGGCGTCGAGGTTCATGAGCGGGTCGTCCCAGATGCGGTCGCGGTCCGCCCACGGGGAAACTGCTTCGCCGAGCGCGGCGACGGCCTTCCACGACGCTCCGCCGAAGAGCGCGCGGTAGCGCTTTTCGAGGACGTTTTCGTCCGCTTCGCCGCGGTACGCCTTTTCGGCGCACCAGGCGAGACCGGCGAACGCGCTTTCGAAATCGCAGTACGCGCCGTCGTCGCCCCACATCGTGAAGAACAGGTCCTTGCACCCGAGCGCGCGGCAGGCGTCGATGCACGGGCCCGCGGTGAGGCGCGTGGCGCGCTGGCAGTGCCAGAAGAGCGACCACGTCCACACGCCGGACGCCACGACCGGCTCGCCGTGGAGCTGGCGGTGGCGCGCGATCATGTCCTCGTAGAACTTGCGCCCGTCGTGGTAGTAGTCCCAGTAGCAGAGGCGGATGTTGTCCGGGATGCGCGACGAGACGGACTCCGGGATCTCCGCCGCGAGGTCGTAGTAGTCGTGCTTTGGGGAACCGGCGCGGAACCACATGTCGCTCCACATGATCCCCTCCACGCCGGCCTTGCGGCAGATTTCCGAGACGCGGTCCACGTGGCGCGACATGATTTCGAACGTCTTGCGCTCGCCGAACTTCTCCTTGAATTTGCCCTGCCCCAGCCGCCACGCTTCGTCCATGCCGAGGTGGACGACGCGGGAGCGGCAGTTGGACGCCCAGAACCGGACCATCTTCTCGACGAGCGCGTACGTGGCGTCCTCCCACGCGAGCAGGATGCCGTCCAGGTCGCGCACGCCGGCGTAGGCGTCCCACCGGAATATCTGGTCGAGGTGGGCGAGAGTCTGGATGCACGGCACGAGCCGGATGCCGAGCGCGGCGGCGCGGGCGTCGAGCGCGCGGACGTCCGCCGCGGTCAGCCTGCCGCGGTCGAAGCCGAAGTACGGCTCGCCGGGGATTTCGTACACGTCCTCGGCGTAGAGCAGCACGGTGTCGTAACCGAGGAGCGCTAGCTTGAGCAGGACGTTTTGCGCGTACTCCGTCGTGGGCACGGCGTTGCGGGAGACGTCCCACATGATCCCGAACGAATCGAACGGCGCGCTCTCCGGCGCCGCCGGGAGTGAACCTGAAAGCAGCTGGCCGACGGCGCGCATCGCCTCGCGCACGCGCCCGTAGCGGACGAGCGCGGAGCCGTCCGGCGCGACTTCGACGGAAAACGGCGCGGCGGGGTCGCCGTTCTTCGAGAACCGCAGTTCCGGCGCGCCGGGGCCGCCGCGGAGCGCGGGGTAGCGCGCGGCGGCGAGTTTCATGGCCTGCGCGAGTTCGCGGGGCGGATTGCAGATGCGGAACGACGCGGCTTTCCGGCGCGTCACCGGCTTGCTTTGCTTTTTCATCGCTGTTGCGCGGTCCGCGGCGCATTCCGGTGCCCCGCGGACGCGGGGCCAATCTTACGCGAAACGCCCGCCGCGAATCAAATGGGCCCGCCGGTTTCTTGACCGCGCCGTTGCGGCGTGGCATGATTCTCCGCGGCGGCACCCAATCGCCGCCGCAGACGACATGACCAAACGCAAGGCAACGGCGGCCGCCGGACGCATTCCGCGGCCCGAACACCCCAGGATGCAGTTCCGCCGCGAGGATTCGTGGCTCAACCTCAACGGCAAGTGGGATTTCGCTTTCGATCCCGGGAAGTCCGGCGCCGAGCGCGGCTGGGCGAAGGGCGATCCGGCCGATTTCGGCCTGAAGATCAACGTGCCGTTCTGCCCGGAGTCCAAGCTTTCCGGCATCGGCGACGTGGATTTCCACGAGTCCGCGTGGTACAGGCGCGAGGTCGCGTTCCCGTCCGCGTGGGCGGGGCGCAGGATCGCGCTGCACTTCGGCGGCGTCGACTTCCTCTGCGAAGTCTGGATCGACGGCCGGCTCGCCGGAACGCACGTCGGCGGGTCGTCGCCGTTCTCGCTCGACGTCACGGCCCTCGCCCGCCCCGGCGAAAAGCAGACGCTCGTCGTCCACGCCCTCGACGAACTGCGCTCCGGGATGCAGGGCCGCGGCAAGCAGTGCCCGGACTACTACTCCCGCGGCTGCTCGTACACGCGCGTCACCGGCATCTGGCAGACTGTCTGGGCGGAGGCCGCGGACCCGCGCGGGCTCGCTTCGTGCCGCATCGTGCCGAATTTCGACGCGTCCGAGGTCGTTCTCGAACCCCGTTTCTTCTCCGTCGCGCCTGGTTCGCGCTTCCGCGCCACGGTGCGCGCCGGCGGCAAAACGGTCGCCGAGCGCGAAGTCCCCGCCGCGCAGGGCCTGCCGGTCGCGGTTCCGGTGCCCGGCGCGCGCGCGTGGTCGCCCTCCGATCCGTTCCTGTACGACCTCGAGCTTTCGGTCGCGGCGGCGGACGGCGAAACGGTCGACGCCGTGCAAAGCTACTTCGCGATGCGCAAGGTTTCTTGCGAAGGCGGAAAAATCCTGCTCAACGGCAAACCGGTGTTCCTCCGCTTCGTGCTCGACCAGGGGTTTTATCCCGACGGCGTGTGGACCGCTCCGTCGGACGCCGAACTGCGCCGCGACATCGAGCGCTCGATGGCGGCGGGGTTCAACGGCGCGCGCCTGCACCAGAAAGTCTTCGAGGACCGCTACCACTACTGGGCGGACCGCCTCGGCTACCTCACGTGGGCGGAATACGCCAGCTGGAGTTTCGACGCCGCCGCGCCCGAAGCGCAGCGCAACTTCCACGAGGACTGGAACGCCGCGGTCGTGGCGCTGCGCGACCACCCGTCGATCGTCGGCTGGACCCCCTTCAACGAAACCACGGCCAACCACCTCGGCATGTGGAAGGACGGCGCGCCATGGGTCGATCCCGCGGACCGTCGCTTCCAGTCGTACCAGCGTTTCGTCCGCGCCGTCGTCGCCGACACGCGCGCGCTCGACCCGACGCGCCCCGTAAACGACGCCAGCGGCTGGATCCACGTCGAAACGGACCTGTGGACCGTCCACAGCTACCGCGCGACGCCCAAGGAGCAGCGCACGTGGCTCCTGCCCGAAAAGGGCGGCCGCCCCGTGGCGGCCAACGTCCCCGGCGCCGAGCCGCCGTACGAAGGCCAGCCGTTCCTCCTGGACGAATGGGGCGGGTTCAAGTACCTGCTGCCCGAAGACCGCGGAAACGCGTCCGGCTGGGGGTACAACGGCCTCGACCTCAAGGACGAAAAGGCCTTCCTCGACAGGATCGGCGCCCAGACGCGGCTCTTCGCCCGGATGCCGGAACTCGCAGGCTGGTGCTACACCCAGCTCACGGACGTGGAGCAGGAGCAGAACGGCGCGTACACGTACGACCGCCGTCCGAAAGCCGACCCCGCCAAGTTCGCCCGCCTCTTCGGCCTCAGGCCGAAGTGGAGCGCGTGGTAGCGATGGCGCCGAAGGGGCAGACCTGGGCGCAGACGTCGCAACCGATGCACGCGGCGGGTTCGATCCTGGAGAGGAAGCGGCCGGGGGCCTTTTCCTCTCCGCGCACGATCGCCGGGCAGCCGAGCTTGAAGCACGCGCCGCACGCCTTGCACTTCGCGGGATCCACGGCGTGGGGCACCGCGCCGACCGCCCTCTTCGAAGCGATGACGCACGGGCCGTACGCGACGACGACCGAGGGCTCGCCGCAGTCCAGCTCTTCCTCCAAGACCTTCATCACGGTCTTGAGGTCGTAGACGTCCACTTCCTTGACGCGCTTCACGCCGAGGGCGCGCGCGACTTCCGCGATGCTCGTCTGCACCGTGGGTTCGCCGAGCAGGGTGCGCCCGGTGCCGGGATTGGGCTGGTGGCCCGTCATGCCCGTGATGCGGTTGTCGAGCACGACCACCGTCACCGCGCCCTTGTTGTACACGACGTCGAGGAGCCCCGTCATGCCGGAGTGGAAAAACGTCGAGTCGCCGATCACGGCCGCGAGACGGCCCTTGAATCCGGCCTTGCGCATCCCGAACGCGGCGCCGATCGACGCGCCCATGCAGATCGTGGTGTCCATCGCCGAAAGTGGCGGGGCCACGCCGAGCGTGTAGCAGCCGATGTCGCCCGTCACCGCGGCCTTGAGCTTCGAGAGCGCGTAGAACACGCCGCGGTGCCCGCACCCCGCGCACAGCGTCGGCGGACGCGACGGCAGCGGCGGGACCGCTTCCCTGGAGGGCGCGGAGGAGGAGGCGGCGCCTCCCGCGCGCTCTTCGCCGAGAATCTCGCGGCGCAGGGCGCGGAGGCGGTCCACGTCGAGCTCCATCATGTGCAGCTCGGTCGTGGGATCGTACACCTGGATGCCGGCGAGCGCGACGGCGTCGCGCAGCACGGGATCGAGCTCTTCGACCACGACAAGGCGGCCGACCTTCGCCGCGAACGCGCGGATTTTCCCGGCCGGTAGCGGGTTGGAAAAGCCGATCTTGAGGACGGGAAACTCCGGGAACGCCTCCTTGACGTAGTTGTAGGCGACGCCGCTCGAAACGAAACCCCAGTCGGTGCGCTCCCCGGGCTCCTCGCGGTTGAACGGGCTGTTCTCGGACTCTTCGCGCAGCGCGGCGAGCCTGTCCTCGACGGCGAAGCGCATCCCGCGCGCGTTGGCCGGCACGGAGACGTACTTCTTCGGGTTCTTCTCGTACGGCTTCGGCGCGATCTCGGCGCGGCCGTCGCCGATTTCGCCGAGATCGACGAGACCCGAGGAGTGGGACGTGCGCGTCGTCATCCGCAGGAACACGATCGACCCGGTGCGCTCCGAGATGTCCCACGCGGCGCGGGCCATGTCGTACGCCTCCTGCGAGTCGGAGGGTTCGAGCGTCACGGCGCGCGCGAATTTCTGCAGCACGCGGTTGTCCTGCTCGTTCTGGGAGGAGTGCATCCCGGGGTCGTCCGCCGAGACGACGACAAGCCCGCCGTTGCAGCCCTCGAACGTGAACGTCATGAGCGGGTCCATCGCGACGTTCAGCCCGACGTGCTTCATGCAGACCAGAGTGCGCGCGCCGGCGATCGAAGCGCCGGCGCCGATTTCCATCGCGACCTTTTCGTTGACCGACCATTCGCAGTCGATCGCGCCGCCGAACTTGGCGACGTTTTCGAGGATTTCGGTGCTGGGCGTGCCCGGATAAGCCGCCGCGACGCGGCACCCCGCCGCGCAGGCCGCGCGGGCGACGGCTTCGTTGCCTGAAAGGAAGAGTTTCATGGATTCTGCGTTTTGTCTTGAAATCGTTTCCGCGAGGGCGCCCGCGCGGGGGTTCCGGCCCGCGTCCGCGGCGGACGCGCGAGGCGCGTCAATTGAGCCGTATCGTGGTCTGCCCCGTCGCATGCGTCTCGGTGTCCTCGCACTTGATCGTGAGCGTGGTGTTCGCGAACTGCGCGGAGCCCGGAGCGGTGTAGCGGATCACGTTGCCGTCGTCCGCCTTTTCCCAGGTGCCGACGTTCGGGGTGATCGTCCACGTGTAGTCGCGGTTCGGCACCGAATCGTTCACCGAAACCGTCGCCGTGTCGGAAGAACTCGCGCGCAGCGTGGACTTCGAGCGCGAGAGCGAGAGCCGCGACTGGGACTGCGACTGCGCGGGCTCCGCCACCGCCGGCGCGGACGCGGAATTGGTGGCGGCGGCGACCGTCGCCGACCCGCCCTTCGACACGTGGCGTATCACGATCGTGCCGAACGCGCCGCCGCCGTCGCCGGAATCCGTAGTCTGGCACGTGACCGTCTGGTTCGCGTAGGCCCCGCCTTCGCCGGGCACGGAAAGCGCCGTGTACGTCACGGTCGATCCGGTCGCGGAGGAGAGCCGCCCGATCGAAGCGTCCGAAAGCGACCACCTGTAGGAATTCCAGCCCGTGGCCGAAAGCGTGACAGTCTGCCCCTTCGCCGTCACGTCGCGGGCCGACGCGGAAATCTCCACCTGGTTGCCTTCCGACGACTCGCAGCCCGACGGCAGCGCCGCGGCGAGCGCGAGCGCGGCAACCGCCGCGAACGGCAGGGACGGAACCTTCGATGTCCAGCGCATGGCCGCACCTAGCCGCCGATTTCGATCACCGCCGTCGCCGTGTATCCGGCGAACGAGGACGACGAACCGCCCGAGACGGAGTTGGTGGACGAATAGGACGAAGACTGCGACGCGGAGGACGACGAACCGCCGGAGCCGACGGCGGACGCCGTCACCTTCACGGTGGCGTTGCTCACGCCCGAAGCCGCGGTGAACACCACGGTTTCGCCCTTGTGCGCGGAGAGCGAGCCCGCGCCGTCCGTGTCCAGGGTCCAGACGTACTCGCCCCACCCGCTCGCGGTGATCGCGACGCTCTGCCCCGGACGCACCGACGCGTGGCCCGGCGACACCGAAATCGAGTACGAGTCGGACGATTCGCAGCCGGCCAGCGCGGCCGCGAAGGCCAGCGCCGCGACGGCCGCGGCCGCCGCGGTGCGGC
>JAFUXX010000475.1 GCA_017476965.1 Kiritimatiellia bacterium
CGCAGATGAGGCCCATGAGCGAACCGGTGCGCAGTTCGTGACGGAAGAGGCGCCCGAGCGAGTGGCGGCGGCCGGAGCCGGACGCGATTTCGCGGATCATGAGGACCGAGCTCTGCAAGCCGGTGTTGCCGCCCATGCCCATGACGTTGGGGATGAACGCCGCGAGGACGATGACGAGGCCGAACGTCGTGCTGAACGAGCTCATGATCGAAGCCGTCACCACGCCGCCGAGCAGCGTGATGAAGAGCCAGGGCAGACGGTACCAGCAGGAGCGCCACGCGGAAATGTTGCCGAGTTCCTCGTCGCTCGTGCCGGCGAGGTTGAGGATGTCCTCTTCGGCCTCCTCCTTGATGATGTCCGTCGCGTCGTCGTGCGTGATGCGCCCGACGAGGCGGCCGTCGCCGTCGACGACCGGCACCACCGCGAGGTCGTACTTGGCCATGAGTTCGGCGGCTTCCTGCTGGTCGGCGTCGGAGCGGACGGAAATCACGTCCGTGTCCATCAGTTCGCCGAGCTTGCGGCAGCGGTCCTTCTGGCGCAGCAGGTCCCAGATGGTGATCGAGCCGAGGAGCGTGCCGTCTGCGTCGACCACGTACACCTGGTAGACGCGCTCGTCGTCCTCCGCGCGGGCGATGGCGTCGAGCGCCTCGTTCACCGTCTGGTCGGGGCGGACCTCGACGAGGTCCGTCGTCATGATGCCGCCCGCGGACTCCTCCGGGTACGTCATCAGGCGGGAGACGTCGGCGGCGTTCTCCTCGTCCATCCCCTCGATGATCTTGGAAGAGACCTCCTTGTCGTCGAGTTCCCCGAGGACGTCCGCCGCGTCGTCGGGGGCCATTTCGTTGACGATGTCCGCCGCCGCCGCCGCGGGGATCGCGGCGGCGAGGGCGGCGGCCTGGTCGGTGGGCAGCTCGGCGAGGACGTCGGGCTTCAGGTCGTCCGGGACGGCCTTGAAGAGCGGAGGAAGCTCCTCGTCGGAGTAATGCGAAAGCAGCTCCGCGATGTCCGCCGGGGGCATGTCCGCGAACTCCGCGGACATCTGCCCCCAAAGCCCCTTTTCCGCGAGTTCGTCGAGCCGCTCCCGGGGATCGGGAGCCTCGCGGGTCTTTTCGTCCTGTTCAGCCACTTTTCGCCGCCTTTTGGAGCCCCCGCAGCGGGGGGCGTCGGAATCAGAACCTGCGCGTCACCGAAAGCGCCGCAGCGTGGGCGTGGGCGTCCGCGTACTTGCCGTCGAACACGCCGTTGCGCGGACGGGCGTTGACGTCGAAGTCCTGCACGATTTCGTAGAAATACGAGCCTTCGACCGTCCAGTCGCCGCGCGTCCAGCCGAGACCGGCCGCGAGGATGTGGCGGTCGTCGCCGGGGACGAGGTAGTCCGCGTAGCGGCCGTTGATCGGGGACTGGTCCCACGTGTAGCCGGCGCGCAGGGTCCACTCCTCCGAAAGCGCGTAGTCGGCGCCGGCGGAGAGGCGCCAGGCGTCGTGCCACTCCTTGACGCTCGCGAGCTCGTTCACGCCGGGAACCATGTCGCGCTCCAGTTTCACGAGCAGGTCGTCGTATAGGTGCCAGGTGGTGAACGTGAACCCGGCGGAGAGCGTCAGGCGCCCGGTGGCGTCCCACGCGAGAGCGGCCATGAACTTGTCGGGGTTGTAGTTGCGCGAATTGAACGGCATGTTCGCGAAGCAGCCGGGAGCGACGGCGCGCACGGCGGCGGGGGCGTCCCACTTCGCGTCGCCGCGGACCTTGAACTGGATGCGGCTGTGGTACGCGGCGCCGAAGGTCAGGTCGTCGCGGATCTTCCACTGCAGGCCGAGGTCGATGGCGGGGTGGACGTCGTCGCCGTGCAGGTCCTGGTCGACGTCGAAGGGCGAGGGCGACGGGTCGTTGTACGGGCGCATGCCGTACATGCCGGCCGCGTCGATGCGCTGCGCGAGCTCGATGTCGAAGTACCGGACGGAGATGCCGGCCGCGAGAGTCAGGCGGTCGGTCGCGCGCCACGCGAGCTGCGGCGCGAAGTCGAGCGAAAGGATCTCGGCCTTGTAGTTGCCGTAGCGGCCCGCCCACGTGCGCGGGAAGTTGGCGCCGAGGCCGTAGCGCGTGAAAATGCCGAAGCCAAACGCGAGGTCGTCCGAAATGCGGTGCGTGAGGTAGGCGCTCGGGATGTTCCACACCTGGCTGTGGCCGGCGGCGCGGTCGCGGCGGCCGGTGTAGGGGCTCACGGTGTCCACGTGCGCGGCGGGGAGGATCAGCGTCGCGCCGATCTGCACCTGCGTGCCGGGGAGGTCGGCGATGGTCGCCGGGTTGAAGTACATCGCGCCCGGTTCGCCGCCGCGGGCGATCAGGGAAGCGGAGTTGACGTTGCCGCGGGCGGAGCCTTCTTCGAGGGCGAAACCGGCCGCGAACGCGGGAACGGCGGCGACGAGCGATACTGCCGCAATGGCGCGCGACGCGGCGCGCAGGGAGTTTGCTTTCGACATTTGCTGTTGTTTTCCGTGTCGGGTTTGAACATCCGCGACGCCCGGTCGGGGGTGTCGTGCGAACGATTCAAATTATCGCCAAAAAATTTTGAAACGCAAGTTCAAATCGCTTGTTGGATTTCCGGGTTGTCCAAGTGCTGGCCGGGAGTGCCTGGACGGGCGGCGAGAAGCTCCTCCCTGTCGTCGAAATGCAGGACCTTTCCGGCGACGATCTGGTAGTCCTCGTGGCCCTTGCCGGCGACGAGGACCACGTCGCCCGGACGGTCGGCCGCCTCGACCGCGAGACGCAGCGCGGCGCGGCGGTCGGGCTCCACGGCGACGTCCGTCCCGGCCGGCACGCCGGCCATCACGTCGCGGATGATCGCCGCCGGATCCTCGGAGCGCGGGTTGTCGGACGTGACGACGAGCCTGTCGGCGAG
>JAFUXX010000476.1 GCA_017476965.1 Kiritimatiellia bacterium
CCATGTTGAAGCCTCGGTTGATGAGGGGGTGGACTCGGGCCCCGGCTATGCACACCGGAAAAGGCCTGACTTGGAGCAAAGAGCGGAAAATGACAAGGGCCGCAAAACCGGCCCGGAAGGCTGGAAGCCTGAAAATCCAGAATCCCGGAAGTCCAGAAATCCAGAAATCTGGAAGTCTAGAAATCCAGAAGCCAGGAATGCACGCGCCGGAGGCGGCCGATGCCGCCGCCCGGCGCGTGCTCGAGGCGCTTACTTCATCTCGACCTTGGCGCCGGCGGCTTCGAGCTTCTTCTTGAGCTCTTCGGCGTCGGCCTTCGAGATGCCGGACTTGACGACGCCCTTGTCCTCGACGAGCTTCTTGGACTCGGCCAGGCCGAGGCCCGTGGCGCCGCGGACTTCCTTGATGACGGCGATCTTCTTGTCGGCGGGAACGTCGGCGAGCTTGACGTCGAACTCGGTCTTCTCTTCGGCCGGAGCGGCGGCGGCGGCGGGGCCGGCGGCCACGGCGGCGACGGGAGCGGCGGCGGAAACGCCCCACTTCTCTTCGAGGGCCTTGACGAGATTCGCGACTTCGAGCACGGAGAGCTTCGAGAGCGCTTCGACGATTTCTTCCTGGGTCATGGTGTTTTTCTTTCTTCTTTTCGATTCCAACCTCCCGGGCCTTCGCCCGGACGGAACCGGAACGCCGTTTCGCGGCACCCGCCGCGGCGTCCGCCCCGGTTTTGTGGAACGGGGGTTTTGCGGAGGCGGCTAGGCCTCCGCGGGGGCGCCGCCGTCCTTCTCGGCTTTCGCCTTGAGGACGTAGAGCACGCTCTTGAGGGACGCCGCGAGCACGCGGACCATGTCCGTCGCCGGGGCGTTGAGGGTGCCGAGCAGCTTGGCGCGCATCGCGTCCTTGCCGGGCAGCTCGGAGAGCTGCTTGACCTGGGCCGCGTCGAGCGTCTGGTCTTCGAGCTGCGCGCCCTTGACCGACGCCTGCTCGTTCTTCTTGAGGAACGCGACGACGGCCTTCGCGACCTCGGCCGGGTCGCCGGCGCCGGCGACGAGCGCCGTGGGGCCGGAGAGCACGGTTTCGAGCTGCGTCCAGCCCTTGTCTTCGAGGGCTTTCGCGAGATACGTGTTCTTGACGACCTTGAGCGTGGACTCGTGCTTGCCGAGCTCGACGCGCAGGGCGGAGAGCTGCTCCACCGTGAGGCCGCCGTAGTTCAGGATGAAGCAGTACCCGGAGTTCTTGACGAACTCGTCGATCTCGCGGATGGCCGAGAGCTTTTCGGGGCGCTTGGAATTGGCCTGGGGTTTGGTCATGGCTGAAGTTCCTTCCTTGCGCGGTTAGTCGTGGATGTCCACGCGGACGGGCACGCCCATCGTGGAGCTGACGGAGATCTTCTTGAAGAGCTGGCCCTTCACCGCCGCGGGGCGGGCGGAGCGGATCGCGTCGATCAGCGCGTTGATGTTGTCCACCAGCTGCTGCGCCTCGAACGAGCGCTTGCCCACGAGCGTGCAGATGTTGCCCTGGCGGTCCATGCGGAACTCCACCTTGCCGGCCTTCTGGGCCTTGACCGCGGCCGCGACGTCGTCCGTCACCGTGCCGGTCTTGGGGTTCGGCATGAGGCCGCGGGGACCGAGGACGCGCGCGAGCTTGCGGACGCTGGTCATCGCCTCGGGCGTGGCGATCGCCACGTCGAAGTCCGTCCAGCCGCCCTTGATTTTCTCGAGCAGGTCGTCCACGCCCGCTTCGACCGCGCCGGCCGCCTTCGCGGCGTCCGCCGCGGCGCCGCCGGCGAAGACCACCACGCGCACGTCCTTGCCGGTGCCGTGGGGCAGGCTCGTCGTGCCGCGGATCATCTGGTCGCTCTTGCGCGGGTCGCAGCCCATGCGCATGCCCAGCTCGACCGATTCGTCGAACTTCGCGCCGGCGTTCGCCTTGACGAACGCGACGGCTTCTGCGACGGAAACCGCTTCCTTGGGCGCCTTCTTCGCGGCGTCCGTGTATTTCTTGCCGTGTTTGACCATGGTGGAGGCTCCTTCCTACTTCACGACGGTGATGCCCATCGAGCGGGCGGTGCCTTCGACCATGCGCGCGGCGTGCTCGGGATCGACGGCGTTGAGGTCCGCCGCCTTCGTCTTCACGATTTCGAGGATCTGCGCGTGCGTCACTTTGCCGACCTTCGTCTTGTTCGGGGTGCCCGAACCCTTCTCGATCCCGGCGGCCTTCTTCAGCAGGACGGCCGCGGGCGGGCTCTTGAGGATG
Organism: Kiritimatiellia bacterium; assembly: GCA_017476965.1. Taxonomy (GTDB): domain Bacteria; phylum Verrucomicrobiota; class Kiritimatiellia; order RFP12; family UBA3636; genus UBA3636. The sequence goes on from JAFUXX010000476.1 coordinate 2,252, forward strand.
AAGGTGAACGACTTGTCGGCGTAGACGGTGATGACGACGGGGATGTCGAGACCCGCCTTGTCCGCCGTGGCGGCGTTGAACTGCTTGCAGAACGCCATGATGTTGACGCCCTGCGCGCCGAGCGCCGGACCGATCGGCGGCGCCGGATTCGCCTTGCCGGCGGGCACCTGGAGGCGCACGATGCCGGTGACTTTCTTTGCCATTTCTGGGGTGTTTGGCTCGTTGTGGATGCCTTTCCCGCCCTCCCGGTACCCTGCCGGTGCAATCGAGCGGAAAACGAAAAGCGGGCGGGATGATACACGAACCCCTCCCCGGAATCAAGCGGAAAATCGCGCCGGACGGGCCGGGGATTTGAAAACCGCGCCGTTTTGCCGTATTCTCGAAACGCCGCCGCGCGCGGCGACACGGGAAAACGCGAGGGAAAATGGCCGGGGAACGACTCACTCCGATGCTCGAGCAATACCGGGCGATGAAAAGGGAGATGGACGCGGACGCGCTCCTTCTCTTCCGCCTCGGGGATTTCTACGAGCTTTTCATGGACGACGCCCGCGAGGCGGCGTCCCTGCTCGGTCTCGCCCTCACCCACCGCGCCGGCCAGCCGATGTGCGGCATCCCCCACCACGCGCTCGACTCCTACCTCGCCAAGATCGTCCGCGCCGGCCGCAAGGCCGCGATCTGCGACCAGATGGAGGACCCCAAGTCCGTCAAGGCCGGCCGCATGGTCCGCCGCGAGGTGACCCGAATCGTCACGCCCGGCACGCTCACTGAGGAGACGCTGCTCGACGACGGCGTTTCCAACTGGCTCGTCGCCGCGGTTCCCGCCGGAAAGGGCGGCAGGGACGGTTTCGCGCTCGCGGCGCTGGAACTTTCCACCGGCGATTTCCGCTGCGAAAAGGCCGCGGACCGCGCCGCGCTCGCCGCCGCGCTCCGCCGTCTCGCCCCC
>JAFUXX010000477.1 GCA_017476965.1 Kiritimatiellia bacterium
CAGCGCGTCGCGCGCGGCGGCGGCGTCCGCATCCGGGTCGCGCAGGTACACGTGCGCGACCTCGTGGTCGCACATGGCGAACGCGCGCGACCTGGCGAAGTCAGGATACGCGCGGCCTCCCACGCCGCGCACGGAAAACAGCCCCGCGGCGCGGAGCACGGCGTTCGGAAACACGGGAGGCGCGGTCACCGGCGCTATGCCGTATTCGCCGACCACGGTGAGCTCCGCCCCGGCTTTCTCCGCGAACGCGGCGAGGCGCTCCAGCTGGCGCCCCAGGTAAGCGAACGCGCGGTCGCAGCGCGGGTCGTCCGGCCCGAAGCGCTGCGCGTCGTAGTCGAGCGTCGGCAGGTAGAGGAACGCAAGGTCCGGATCGCGGCGCGCGGCGACGGCGAGGAAATCGGCGACCACGGCGTCGCCGGCCTTGGGGTGCGCAAGCGGGCCCCAGTAGCGCCAGAGCGGAAACGTGCCGTTTTCGCGGCGCAGCAGCGCGTCGTCCTCCTCCGGCACGGCGTAGCGGTACAGGATCGAACCGCCGCCGTGCTTGTGGATGTGGGCCGGGGATATGAGGAAATCCACGTCCTCCCCGATGCTCTGCTGGAAGAAGAACATCCCGACCGTCGCTCCCGAAGCGCGCGCGGCGTTCCAGACGCGCGGCCCGGAAACCAGTGCCGAAGACTGTTCCCAAAAGGCTGGCTTGCGCGTCTCGCGGCACCACCAGCCGTTGGAAACCATGCCGTGTTCGCGCGGCTGCGCCCCGGTGCGCAGCGTGGCCTGCGCCACGCACGTCACGGCCGGGAAAACGGACCGCGCGGGCCGGAACCCGAGCCCGGCAAGGCGCGTCGCGCCGCGCCTTTCGAGTTCGCGCCAGCCTAGGCCGGCGACGCTTGCGACGAGGTGCTTCATCCGCCTCCTGCGCCCGCTCCCCTGCCCTTCCGTCGCGGCTACTCCGCCGCGCCGTCCTCGACGGGCCAGCCGCTCGAAAGGTCCACGACCTGGTTCTCCTCGAACTGCGGCACGTAGCCGTGCGTGGAACCCTGGACCCAGTGTATCTTCTTGGGGCCGGGGATGGAGTTGTAGAGAACGGCGAGGCCGGAAGGCGGGCACGTGTAGTCGCCGAGACCGGCGCGGACGATGTCCACCTTGCACGTCGTCGGCACGTGCGCGGCGTGGTGCACGGGATCGAAGTACTCCATCGCCGGCGAATAGGGGATGTGCCAGCCGCCCTTCAGCCTGCCGTCGCGCAACCCCGCGAAATCGCAGCACCACGTGATGCCGGGGCGCGCCTCGACGAGCCCGTCAACGAGTCCGGCCGCCCACATCGTCTGCAGGCCGCCCTGGCTTCCGCCGGAGGCGATCAGGCCCTTGCCGTCCCACTCCGGAAGCGTGCGCACGTAGTCGAACGCGCGGACGACGCGCAACGCCATGTCGTGGAAGTACGCGGTGTCGGGACTCGCGTTCTGGTCGGGGTCGAACGCGTAGTTGTACTTCTTGCCGTCCTTCTCGGTGCGGATGGAGGCGAAGAAGTCCTCGTAGTACTGGTCGTCGCGCAAGAGGTCGTAGCCGTGCGCGTTCACGTTGAAGAGTATCGCGCGGTGCGAAACCCAGCTGGTGCGCTGGACATGCGTGCCGTAGCCGTGGAACGTCACCTCGGCCGGGAACTTTTCGCCGCGGTCCGCGGCGACGGGGATGGAAAGGATGCCCGTCACGGGACGCTTGCCGGCGCACGCCACGGAAACCGCGTACTGGCGCACCGCGGGGTCGCGGCTCTCGATTTCGACGCGCTCGGCCGTCACCGGCACCGCCGCGAGGATTTCCTTCTGGCGCTTCCAGTACTCGACGAAATCCGCGGGCTCCGGACCGGCGCGCAGCTCCGCGACCGCGGCGCCCGCCCCGCCCTCGAACGAAACGGATTCTCCCTTGTCCTTGCCCTCGGGCGGGAGGCGGCGGGCCTTGGTGCCGTCCGGCTCCACGACCTCGGCCGAGACGCGAACGAACCCCGGACGGTCGAGCGAAGTCTCGATTTCGATCGGCTCCGCGGCCACGGCGGAAGCGGGCGCTTCGCCGGAGAAGTCCACGCCGTCGTCGCCGCGGCGGCGCCACTTGACCTTGGCGTCCCCGGGGATTTCCGCCGCGTCGGCGCCGACGAGCGAAATCGTGAACTTCATCTTCTGTCCCACGGCGTAGCCGACGGGATCGGAATCGGTCTTGCCGCGCAGTTCGGCGGCGTCCCAGACGCCGGCGGCGGCGAAAGCGGCGGGAATGGCGAAAGCCAGGGCGAAAAACGGTGTCTTTTTCATGGTCGCCCCGCGGCGGCGCGGCGCCGGCCAGCGGGTGCTTCAATGCTACACCATAGGGTCCCGCGGCGCAACCCGATTGCCGCGCGCGGCGGGTTGCGGTATCATCGCCCGCATGAAAGCAATCGTCACCGGAGGCGCCGGTCTCATCGGCTCGAACGTCGCGAAAATCCTCAACGCGAAGGGCGTGGACGACATCCTCGTCGTGGACCACCTCCGCGGCGACCCTCTCAAGAAGCGCAACCTCGATTCGTTCGCCCACGCCGCGTACATGGAGCGCGACGAGTTCCGCGCCGCGGTCCGCGCCGGACGGATCGAGCCGCCGCGCGTCCTCTACCACCTCGGGGCGTGCTCTTCGACGACCGAGACGGACGAGGCGTTCCTCGACGACAACAACACCGGCTGCACGCGCGAGCTCTGCGAGTGGTGCATCGCCAACGGCACTCGCTTCGTGTACGCCTCCTCCGCCGCGACCTACGGCGACGGCTCGCTCGGGTATTCCGACGACCATGCCGGCATCCCCGCCCTGCAGCCGCTCAACCTGTACGGCTGGAGCAAGCAGAAATTCGACCTCTGGGCGCTCGGAAGCGGGGCGATCGGCAAGATCGCCGGCCTCAAGTACTTCAACGTGTTCGGGCCCGGCGAGGACCACAAGGGCGACATGAGGTCCGTCGTCGCGAAGCAGTACGCCGCCGTGCGCGACGCCGGGCGCATCTCGCTTTTCAAGAGCGACCGCCCCGGCTGGGCCGACGGCTGCCAGGACCGCGACTTCGTCTACGTGAAGGACGCCGCCGCGGTGACCGTCTGGTTCGGCGAACACCCCGAAGCGTGCGGCATCTTCAACTGCGGCACCGGCAAGGCCCGCACGTGGCTCGACCTCGCGAAGGCGATGTTCGCCGCCGCCGGCCGCGAACCCCGCGTCGATTTCGTGGACATGCCGGAAAAGCTCCGCGGCAAGTACCAGTACCACACCGAGGCCGAGACGGCGAAGCTCCGCGCCGCAGGATGCGACGTCCCCTTCCGCCCGCTCGAAGAAGCCGTCGCCGACTACGTGCAAACGCACCTGTCCCGCTTCGGCTAGAAAGCGCCGCCGGACGGCGGACGCGCCGCCCAATCAGTTTTCCCCATCCGTCGTCCCGGCCGAAATCAAGGCCTCGGCGATGGTGGCGGCGTTCGTGGCTCCGTGGAACAAGTCGCAGTTCCGGAGGCGTTGCCCATGACGGTTCGACAGGTGACGCCAAGTCCGCCGTCGCTGACGGACGCCGGTTCGACTGGGATCGGTTCGCCGCCCAAAAACACGGCATCGGGAAAATGCCACGGAATCGAATTCGTGAGCGCGGAATCCAACGGCAACCCCAGAAACGGCATGAACGGCCGTCGCCCGTGGCCGGGCCGCCGGACGCATTGCCGAATCCTCGCAAAGCACGCGTTCGATCAACGGTCGGCGTCCTGTTCATGCATTCGTTTTGCAGCCAATTGCAAAGTGCCTCGGATACTGCCAGCAGGTTTGTGCTCGGGACATTCGGTTCACTGCATTTCCTCTTCCCCGGCGTCCAGCCGGGTCTGCTGCTTGTCCGGCTTGCCGTTTCCCAAAAGGAGTCCCCCAATCCGGTGGCGCCCGCCGCGACGCCCGGAAAACAGGCGAAAACGGCGGCGGACACCGCCAATGCGCGTGCCTCACGATTCCATCCAGTTCGCATGGGGCAATCGTACCATGCCGGGACATGGGAAGCAAACGGAGAAATGTTCGACATCGAAAACCGTGAAAACGGCATCGCCGACATTGAAAGGATTTCAATGTCCGCGTAGCTGGATTTCAATGTCCCGCGTGGGGCGGCGGGCAATGGCCGAGGAGTCAGCCGCGCGTGCGGCGGGCGAGTAGGAATATGTCGCGGAGCTGCTGCGGGGTGCGCGCCTTTTCCCAGCGCGCGGAAAACGACGGAGCCATGATCGTCTGCGCGACCATCGCGAGCGCGCGCAGGTGTTCGCCGCGCTTGTCTTCCGAGGCGAAAAGGAACACCGCGGTGCGCACGCGCTCCGGCGGGGCGTCCGCGTCGCCGCAGTCCCCCGCCCCGCCGTCCGCCGCCGCCTCGGAAAAATCGGCCCCGCCTTCGATTTTGGCGAGAACCGCGACGAACGAACCGGTGCGTCCCTTGAGCACGAGGTGCGGCACGGCCACGCCGGGGGCTATCACCGTGGAAGCGGCGGCTTCGCGGGCGAAAAGCCGCTCAGCGATTCCGGCGGGATCGAGGCCGAGCGGCCCGGCGGCCTCGCGGGCGACGTCCTCGAAGAGTCCGCGGAGCGACGGCGCGCCGGGGACGACCACGGCCGGAGCCGCGGCGACGGCGCGG
>JAFUXX010000478.1 GCA_017476965.1 Kiritimatiellia bacterium
GGCACGGCGAAGTTCGGCGCGTGGTAGAGACCGGCGCAGAGCCGGCGCAGCAGGCGCGGCAGCAGAAGCTGGTTCTTCGGGGAGAGCGGACCGTACGGGAGCGCGAGCGCCTCGCATCCTTCGCCCGCGGCGGCGAGCGCCGGGGCGAGCGACTCCGGCGCGTCGGGACGCACGAGGAAGACGAACTTGCGGTCCGGCAGCAGGCCGGGCAGGCGCAGCGCCAGCTCGCGGGCGTACACGCCTATCCCGGACGGCGCTGGCAGCACCCACCGCGCGTCGAACACCGCGACGGGGCGGCTGGGGGACGACGGCGCGCCGGAGTTCACGGCTTCCTCCAGTACGCGGTGTATTCCACGTTGCCGGCGGGGCCGCGGATCGGGGATTCGCAGACTCCGATCCACGAGAGGCCGAGCGTCGAAACGCCGAAGTCGCGGATGTCCTCGACGACGCGTTGGCGGACCGCTTCGTCGCGCACCACGCCGCCGCGGCCGATGTTTTCGCGCCCCGCCTCGAACTGCGGCTTGACGAGGGTCACGATGCCGCCGCCCGGCGCAAGCACCGAGACGATCGGCGGCAGGATGAGGCGCAGCGAGATGAACGACACGTCGCACGTGGCGAACGCCGGGACCCAGGGCAGGTCGGAGGGCGCGAGCGCGCGGCAGTTGAACTCTTCGCGCGACCACACGCGCGGGTCGGCGCGCATGCGCGGGTGGAGCTGGTCGCGCCCGACGTCCAGCGCGGCGACGCGCGCGGCGCCGTGTTGCAGCAGGCAGTCCGTGAAGCCGCCGGTCGATGCCCCGACGTCGAGGCAGTCGAGCCCTTCGACCGAAAACCCGAAACGCCCGAACGCGCCTTCGAGCTTCCAGCCGCCGCGGCTCACGAAACGCTCCGGTGCCTCGACTTCGACCTTCGCGTCGTCGCGGACCTTGTTGCCGGGCTTTGGATTGGCCTGGCCCTCCACGCGGACCCTGCCCTCGCGGACGAGCCGCTGGGCGAGGGTCCTGGACTCCGCGAGACCGCGGGCGACGAGGAGTTCGTCGAGGCGTACGTTCACTGCGGTCCGCGATTCGCGGGCTGCGGCCCGCTAGGCGAGCAGCGCGTCGAGCTTGGCGAGGACGTCCGGCTCGACGAAACCGAACTTTTCGGCGAGCACGCCGGCCGGGGCGGATTCGCCGTAGTGGTCGAGGCAGACGCGCGAAGCGTCCGTCGCAGGACCGGCCCAGCGCTCCCACCCCATCGACGAACCGGCCTCGACGACGAGGCGGCGCGTGCACGCGGGCGGGAGGACCTCGTCGCGGTACGACTGCGGCTGGTCGGCGAAAAGCTCCCAGGACGGGAACGACACGACGCGCACGTTGCGGTCCGGGCGGGCCTTCGCCGCCGCGAGCGCAAGGTGCACCTCGGAGCCGGACGCCATCACGATCGCCTCCGGGACGCCGGTGCCGTTCTGCCAAAGCGTGTACGCGCCCTTGGCGACGAGCGAAGCGGGCGGGAGCTGCGAGCGGTCGAGGACCGGCAGGTTCTGGCGCGAAAGCAACAGCGCGGCGGGGCGCTCCTTCTGCGAAAGCGCGGCGAGCCACGCGGCGGCGGTCTCGGTGGCGTCCGCCGGGCGGAGCGCGACGAGGTCGGGCGTGGCGCGCAACATCGCGAGCTGCTCGACGGGCTCGTGCGTGGCGCCGTCCTCGCCCACCGCGTAGGAGTCGTGGGTGAGGACGTAGAGCGCGGGGAGCTTGGAGAGCGCGGCGACGCGCATCGCGGGCTTCATGTAGTCCGCGAACACGGCGAAGGTGGCGGTGAAAACGCGGAACCAGCCGTCGGCGATCATGCCGTTCTGCACGGCGGCCATGCCGAGCTCGCGGATGCCGAACTGGAGGTTGCGGCCGCCGAAGGAATCCGCGCCCACTGCCGGGAAGTCCTTGAGCCAGGTCTTGTTGGAGGGAGCCAGGTCGGCCGAGCCGCCGACGAAGCCCGGGAGCGCTGCGGCGAGGGCCTGCAGCACGGTGCCGGAAGCGGCGCGCGTGGCGACGGGTTTGCCGTCCGCGAAGGTCGGGAGGCGCGAGGGCAGGTCGGGCGGCAGCTCGCCGGACGTGAGGGCGAC
>JAFUXX010000479.1 GCA_017476965.1 Kiritimatiellia bacterium
CCCGGAGCCGGAACGGCGACGGGGCGGCTCGCCGTCGCACGGAACAGCGCGCCGTGCGCTCTGGATGCCGCGGCGAGGGGGAAAGCGCGGTCTGTCGCGGCGGCACGCCGCCGCGACAAACCGCTGGTTTGGAATCCGTGGCGCTTCGGCGGGGCGGTTGAAAAGATTTGGCGGGGAGCGTAAAATTGCGCCATGAAGTGCAAAAAGACGTTTTTGGCCGCGCTCGCGGCGGCGGCAGCCGCGGGGTGCGCGAACATGCAGGCGCCCGGGACCGCGAACATGCAGGCGCCAGGGGCGGGGGCGGCGCAGGCCGATTTCCGCGACACGATCATGGTCGCGAGGGACGCGGTGTTTCCGGCTCTCGCATACATCCGCGTCGTGTGCAGGGATTTCGGGTCCGGCAAGGACGAAAAAGGCGTCGTTTCCGGGTCCGGCGTCGTGATTTCCCCCGACGGCGAACTGCTCACGAACCACCACGTGATCGACAAGGCGGAGGAAATCCGCTGCCTGCTCTCCGGCGGCGATTCGTACGCCGCGGAGGTCGTCGGTTTCGACCAGGACCTCGACGTCGCGCTGCTGCGCCTCGTGCGTCCCGAAGGCGCGCCGCCGCTGCCTTTCGCAAAGCTTTCCCCCGACACGCTCCGCATCGGCGACGTGGTGCTCGCCATGGGCGCGCCGTGGGGGCTCGCGAGGTCCGTGACGATGGGGATAGTCTCCTGCACCGACCGCTACCTCGAAGGCGCGGGACGCTACACGCTCTGGTACCAGACGGACGCCGCCATCAGCCCCGGCAACTCCGGCGGCCCGCTCGTGGACACTTCGGGACGCGTCGTCGGCATCAACGCGCGCGGCATGACGTTCGGCGACCAGGCTTTCACCATCCCGTCGCCGACGGTCCTCGAAATCCTGCCGTCCCTGCGCGAAACCGGCACGGCCGGTTGGTCCTGGTTCGGCTTCCGCCTCCAGCCGCTGCGCGATTTCGACCGAAACATCGAATTCGACGCCGCGGAGGGAGTCATTGTCGCCGGCACCGATCCGGCCAGCCCCGCCCGCAAGGCCGGGTTCAAGGCCGGCGACCGCGTGACGGCGGTGGACGGCGAGGCGGTGACCGCCGGCACCTGGGAGGAAATGCCCGCGATCGAGCGCGCGCTCGGTCGCGTACCGCCCGGGCGCGACACGCGCTTCACCGTGGTCCGCGGCGGCGAGACGCTCGAAATCGCCGTCGCGCCGCGCGCGAAGGGCGCGGTGGAGGGCGGCGAAAAGGTGCTGCCGCGATGGGGCTTCACGGCGAAGGAAATCAACCGCTTCGACAATCCGCAGCTCGCCTTCTACGCGCCCGACGGCGGAGTGTTCGTCTCCGCGACGGCGTGGGACGGCAACGCGGAGGCTTCCGGCCTCAAGGAGAACGACATCGTCCGCGAGGCCGGCGGCAAGCCGATCGCGACGCTCGACGACCTCGCGGCCGTCTACGACGAAGCGATGGAACGCATCGCCGAAACGACGAAAATCTCGATGGTCGTGGAGCGCCGCGGCCGCAAGGTGCCGATCAAGCTCAACTACTTCGACGACCCGGAGAAGGAAATAATCGAATAGCGCGGCGGCGGAAAAGCCGCACCCAAGCGCCAGGAGGATACTGGAAATGAAAAACTTTTTCGCCTTTCTCGCCGCCGCTGCGGCAAGCGCCGCGGTTTTCGCGGAAGACGGCGCCGCCGACGCCTCCCGGGCCGACGCCGCCGCGGGATGGGGCGGCGACGAGCCGGCCCGGACCGGGGCGCTGCTCGAAAAGTGCGGCGACTCCGTCGCGGAGGCCGCATGGTACCTGAAGCGCGACCCCGAAGGCCGCCGCGGGAGCGTCGGCGTGCCGTACGTATGCCCGAATTGCGGCGGCACGCACTACAGGTCGTTCGACGAGCTGGTGTCGAAGGGCAAGCCGAGCGTCGTTCCGGCGTTCGCGCTGTCGGAGACCGAGTTCCTCGTGTTCGATCCGATGTTCCGCACGTCCGTCGTGGACCGCGTGGAGGTGCGTTTCCGCGGCGCGGCGTTTCCGGCCGAACCCGCGGCGTCGTTCCCCGGCCGCGGCGGGCTGCTGCTCGCGACCGCGGAGCCCGTGCCGGGCGTGAAGCCGCTCCGGTTCGAAGCGGGCGGCGAAAACCCCGAAAAGCCGTCGTACTTCTTCGTCGCCCGCGAGGGCGGCCGGCTCGTCGCCGGGGTGCGGGAAGCGACGGCGGACAAGATTTCGCGCGACCTGGCGACGGGCAGGACGTGGGTAGCGGGCACGGCCAACGCGATCCTCGTCGACGGCGACGACCGCCCCGTCACCGTTTCGCTGCGCAGGTCGTTCGAGCTGGGGAAGCGGCCGCTCGACGCGCCGGCGGAATGGGAACGCGGCCCGGCATTCGCCGCCGAAACCGCGGCGCAGGCGCTGGAAGCGCGGCTCGCCAAATCGATCGTGCCGGTGTTCGTGCGCCTCGACCCGCAGGCGAAAGAAGAGCTGGGGACGTCCCGCGGCTACCGCGACTACGGCCGCAAGCAGGACTCGAAGGACGAAGTGGACTGCGCGGGCGTCGTGCTGCCGGGAGGCGTCGTGCTCGTCGTGGCCGAACTCGGCGCGCCGGAGATAGCGCGGCTCGACAAGATCGAAGCGGTCCTGCCGGACGGCGGGCGCGCGCCGCTCGAATACGACTCCGCGCTGCGCGACCAGGCCGCGTTCTTCGCGCGGTTCGCGTCGGGCGGCGTCCCGGCGCCGCTGGAGCCGCTGGAGTGGTCCGGCGCCCCGGTCGAAGAGCTGTACGGCGAGCTTCTGTGGGACGCCGGCGAGGAGACGCTGCCGGAGGAAGTCCGCTTCCGGGCGTGTCCGTTCTTCGCGTTCGACTTTTCCGAAGGGCGCGGCGGCGCGACGGAGATTTCCGGGAAGGAAGACGTGTTCAAGGCGGACGGCTCCGCGGTGCAGCTCCAAATCCCGCGGCGCATGGCGGGGCGCAGGTGGAGGGGGGACGCGGACCTTTTCTGCGGCCCGCGCCTCGCCTCGCTGCTGGAGGGCCGCGAACCGGCCGATCCCGAAATCGTGCCGCGCACGGGGAAGGACAGGACCCGCACCGCGTGGCTCGGGGCGGACACGCAGACCGTCTCCGCCGAACTCGCGCGCGAAAAGAAGGCGACGGCGTGGCTCGGCCGGAAACCGGGCCGCGAGACGGACACCGACGGCGCGCTCGTGAGCCACGTGTACCCGGGCGGCCCGGCCGACCGCGCCGGCATACGGGAAGGCGACATCCTGCTCTTCGTGCGCACGGCGGACGACACGGTGCGCCTGCCGCTCGAAGTGGACCGCTGGGCCGACGACGACGACGGCCCGGACTGGGACGAAATCTGGGACAAGGCCCCGGTGCAGATCTACGACCGCATCGGCCGCAAGCCGTGGAACCAGATCGGCGAGGGGACGGACGCGCCGTTCACGGCGATGGGGATCGGAGCGGACGTCGTGGTCGAATGGATTTCGGACGGCAAACCCAAATCCGCGCCGATGAAAGTGGAGCTTTCGCCGCGGCACTTCGCCACGGCCGCGCGGGCGCGGTCCAAGGCGCTCGGCGCCGTGGTCGCGGACCTCACGTTCGAAGTGCGCGAGGCGTTCAAGATGGAAGAAGGCGAAACGGGCGTGGTGGTCTCGCGCGTCAAGGCCGGGAGCCCGGCGGACGTCGCGGGCCTGCGGCCGTACGAAATCGTCACGAAAGTGGACGGCGAACCCGTCGCCGACGCGCGCGCCTTCCTCGCCGCGGTCAAGGGCAAGGACGCGCCGACGCTCGCCGTGCGCCGCCTCGTTTCGACGCGCGTCGTGCGCGTGCCGCTCAAGGCCGGTGCGGAGGGCGGCAAAAAAAGCGGAAGCCCCGCCGCGGACGGCGCGGAGGGGCTTCCGGAAGGGGCCGCGGGGCCGGACGGCGCCGCGGAGCCGGACGAACCGGAATCAGACGGCCTTGAGGGCGACGACGGCGTTGTGGCCGCCGAACCCTAGCGAATTGTTGAGCGCGACCTTCACGGGACGCTCGCGGGCGACGTTGGGCGTGCAGTCCAGGTCGCATTCCGGATCGGGCGTCTCGTAGTTGATCGTGGGCGGGACGATCCCGGTCTCGATCGCCTTGGCGCAGACGACGGTTTCGAGAGCGCCCGTGCCGCCGAGCAGGTGGCCGGTCATCGACTTGGTCGAAGAGACGGAGACCTTGCGCGCGGCGCTTTCGCCGAGCGCCTGCTTGATCACGGCGGTCTCGGTCTTGTCGTTCATCGGCGTCGAAGTGCCGTGGGCGTTCACGTAGTCCACGTCTTCGCCCGACACGCCGGCCTCGGCCATCGAGAGGGACATCGCGCGCGCGCCGGCCTCGCCGGAGGGCATGGGCGCCGTCATGTGGTACGCGTCGCAGGTCTGGCCGAAACCGGCGACCTCGGCGTAGATGCGGGCGCCGCGCTTCCTGGCGCGGTCGAGGTCCTCCAGCACGAGCACGGCGGCGCCTTCGGCCATCACGAAACCGTCGCGGCCCTTGTCGAACGGGCGGCTCGCGTGGGCGGGGTCGTCGTTGCGGGTGGAAAGGGCGTGGAGGGCGGCGAACCCGGCCACCGCCACGGGGCAGATCGGGGCCTCGCAGCCGCCGGCGAGAACGACGTCCGCCTCGCCGTGCTGGATCGCGCGCATGGCGGCGCCGACGCTGTGCAGGCCGGTCGCGCACGCGGAAACGACGCCGTAGTTGAGCCCGCGCAGCCCGTGCTGCAGCGCGACCATGCCGGCCGCCATGTTGGCGATCATTTCGGGGATGGAGAACGGCGAAATCTTGGCCGTCTTGCCGCGCTCCATGCGCAGGACCTCGTTCTCCGTCACGTCGATGCCGCCGACGCCGGAGCCGATCGTGCAGCCGAAGCGGTAGGGATCGGGCTCCGCGGCGAAATCTATGCCGCTGTCCGCCACCGCCATCTTCGAGGCGGCGAGGGCGTACTGCGTGAAGAGGGCGCAGCGGCGGGCGGTTTTGGGATCGACGCCGAAATCCGCCGCGTTGAAACCCTTCACCTCGCCGGCGAACGTCACCGGGAAGCCGTTCGAAACGTCGAACTTGGTGATGGTGGCGATGCCGTTCACGCCGGCGACGGCGTTGTTCCAGAAGGTTTCGAGGTTGTTGCCGATGGGCGAAATGACGCCCATGCCGGTGATCGCGACTCTGCGCATGGTGGTTTTGGCGTTTGTCCTGGGATCGGGAAATGGGAGGGTCGAAACGGCGCGCGCGGCCCGGGGCGGGGAGACCCGCTCCGGTCCGCGCGCGGCCTTCGTCGCGGCGTGGAGCCTAGAGGGTCTCGGGAACGCCCTTGCTCTTGAGGAATTCGATGACGGACCCGACCGTCTCGAACTTGGCGGCGTCCTCTTCGGGGATGTTGTCGCCGACGTACTGCTTGAAGGCGTCTTCGATGTTCATCATCAGTTCGGCCTGGTCGAGGGAGTCGGCGCCGAGGTCGTTCACGAAGGAGGCTTCGGGGGTGACCTGGGAAGCTTCCGCGTGGAGGCTGTCGACGACGATCTGCTTGACTTTTTCTTCGAGGGTCATGGTTTGATGTCCTTTTTTGGGTTGGGAAATGCTTGGAAAAAAGCCCCGCGCGGCGCTACGGCATGAGCATGCCGCCGTTGACGCTCAGCACCTGGCCGGTGACGTACGACGCGGCGTCCGACGCGAGGAACGCGACCGCCTTCGCGACGTCGGAAACCTCGCCGAACTTCTTGAGCGGGACGATGGAGAGCATCTGCTGCTTCACGGCGTCGGGCAGGTCCTCGGTCATCTTGCTGTTGATGAAGCCGGGCGCGACGGCGTTCACGCGGATGCCGCGGCCGCCGAGCTCGCGCGCCGTGGTCTTGGTGAGGGCGACGAGGCCGCCCTTGGAAGCGCTGTAGTTGGCCTGGCCGGCGTTGCCCATGAGGCCGACGACGGAAGCGATGTTGACGATCGAGCCGCTGCGGGCGCGGATCATGATCTTGGCCGCCTCGCGCGAAACGAGGAACGCGCCGCGCAGGTTCACGCCGAGCACCGCGTCCCACTGGTCGGCCGTCATGCGGGCGAGCAGGCCGTCGCGCGTGATGCCGGCGTTGTTCACGACGATGTCGAGCGAGCCGAAAAGCTTCGCCGCCTCGGCGACGCCGGCAACGACGCTCTCCTCGCTGGAGACGTCCATCGCCACGGCCTCGGCCTCAACGCCCGGAATCGCGCGCAGCGCGGCGACCGTCTCCTCGCACCACTCCTTCTGCACGTCGCACGCGACGATGCGGCCGGCGACGCCGGAACGCGCGAATTCTTCGCAGATCGCACGGCCGATACCCCGGGCCGAACCGGTGACAAGAGCAGTCTTCATTCTCGATGCGTCGTGGTGCTTGGCGGAAAGAAACTCCGGGCTCCGGAATCCGCCGCCGCCGCCGCGCGGAAACCGCGGGACCGGGGGCCGAAACGGACCGCGGCGCCGCCCTTCGCGCGCCGCGGCGGGACATTATCCACAAAAAAAGCGAATTGTGAACCCCCGGTTTCAAAAAAACGCGCCTCTTTTTTGAAAACGCCCCGGATGTGACAAAAAAGGGCCTTTCCGCTATCATTTCGCGCCCGTAACCGGGCAACGCCATGGAAGACCGAGACCAGAGCGCCGCGCCTGCGGCCGCGATCCGTCCCTCCCCGGGGCCGGGTTCGAGCCGCTTTCTCGACGAAACGCTCGGCAGGTTCGCCCGGGACTTCAAGGCGGACCGCGCCGCGCTGATGCTCTACGACCCGGTCTCCGGCACGCTGTCGATGCGCGCCGCGCGCGGCTTCCCGGCCTTCGGGGCGGCGACCGTGGTCGTGAAACTCGGCGAAGGGGCGTCGGGCCGCGTGCTCGCGGAGCGGCGGCCGATCTACTCCGAGCGCGTCGCCGACCTGCGCGGATACAAGCCGCACCCCAATTTCCCGGACGACGACACGCAGACGTTCCTCGGCATCCCGCTGCTGCGCGGCCGCGAGCGCATCGGCGCGATATGCCTGTGGCGCAGGACGGGCGTGCCGTTCCCGGCCGAAGAGATTTCCGCCGCGCGCATCGCGGCCGACGAATGCGCCGCCGCGATCGAAGAGATCGCCCGTCAGTGCGTC
>JAFUXX010000480.1 GCA_017476965.1 Kiritimatiellia bacterium
AATGTGTCCGAAGTCGCAACCTTTGACGGGTTTGAAACGTTTTTAACGAATGGATACACATTTACGTTTTGCACCTATACATCCAAAGGATCAGAAAAACTCCCTCGCAGATTTGCCGGCCTAACCGGTGTCGCGGAAAAAGATACCAATGGGATACCATACATAACTTGTCCTGTCAATCCGGGACCAAGCGGAACTTTTGCTATTCCGAATGCATTAAACTCTCTCCCTGTTCTATTCATTTCGAACAATGCTTTTGACGGGTGTTCGGCAATAAGACATGTCATCTTGCCCGAAACTCTGCAATATATCGGGCCAAATGCTTTTTACGATTGCTCTGAGCTGCTTGATCTATTCATACCGGAGAGTGTTCAAGAAATCGATGACCATGCTTTTGAGGGATGTTCTTCGCTGAAATCTGTTCAAATCTGTTCTCAACCGAATGACTTCAGAATTGGAAAGGAAGCGTTCGCGAACTGCAATTCTATCGAAAACCTTGTATTACCTCAAGGAAAGTTTTATCTTGACACAAGCGCGTTCAAAAATGCTTTTGCAACGAATGCCTTTCCGCAAGGACCTGTCGACGTCAATAGTTGGCACATGGGAATTACGGAAACGAACCTAACAACCATCGCCGTCTCAAATGGTTTTCGCGTAGCACGATCTTTCTATGAAGACCTCAAACACCTCAACAACCATTTTTCGCTTTATGTCGACTCCGGAGAGATCGATGAGCATGGCGATGTTTATATTCCCCATGACGCTTACAGAGGACTAACGAATCTCCATTCCGTCATTATTGGCCCTCACATCAAGTGGATTTCGGGGAATGCTTTCGCGGAATGTCCAAATCTAACAAATTTGGTCATTCAAGGTAAAATCGAGTTAATCGGGTGGAACGCCTTTATCAATAGCAAGAACTTGTATGTCGATCCCTTTCCTTTCGGCAAAGGTTTGCGTAATGCTCTTATGGCATTTGATCCTGCCGTTATTAGGAGGGCAAAAAATCGCGCATTGGATTCGCTTTCAAGAACCAGACTTGATTGCGGATTAATTCTTGCGCTTAACACAGCAAAGGAAAGAAACCATTTTGATCGCGAGGAGTTTCGCAATGACTGGGAAAACAGTGCTCGCGACTTGCATTACTAGAACTTTCCCAATTGGGTGGGGTGATACCCTGCAACGGAATGCGCGGGGCGTTGACCGGAAGAATACTGCATGGCTTGATTTCTGTCAACGTGGTATCCGGAATTTCGGCGGCCGGCCGGGGCGGCGCTTCGGCGGCGGCTGCGCCGCCGGTTCCAGCCCAAGAGCCGCGAGAATCCCGTCGGTTGACGGGTTTGTCCGGACACGCAGCCACTGGCCGGAATCCCCGATGCGGATTTTCTTGGCGCGGCGCAAGAGCGACATGAGGCGGGAATAGGTCCGTTTTTCCAGCAGTTTCGCCTTGTCGAACGCCTTGATCAGGCGGAACGTCAGCACGCTCGCAAGGAAGTCGCAGAACTCGCTTCCGATCACGGAATAGTCGCTGTGGACCCGCGTCTCGTCGAACTGGCACGCGGCCTTGTAGTAGCGCATGACGATTTCGATTTGCCACCGGTCCTCGTACATTTTGTAGACGAGCGCCGGGTCCAGATCCAGGTCGCACTCCAGCACGATCGTCCCGAACGACGCGCATGCGTCCCGGTATGCCGCATGGTCGTATGCGCCGTCTTTTCTGGCCCTGGCCAGATAGGCGGCGTCCTCGGCGTGGGCCCGTTCCGCGTCGCGGAAGGAGTAGAGCCACTTCCTCCCCCCTGCGACCCGGGCCTTTCGGAAGGAGATCCCTTCACGGTCCGGCAGAACTCCGTCGAAGTCCAACATCCCGTGAGCCTTGGCAAGCGTTGAATTGCGTTTCAACGGATTGAGATAGTGCAAGTCGGGGTTTTCCCTTCTGCATTCGGCGGCGGCGCTTGCCGGAAAGCCCTTGTCCGCCACGATGACGCCCCGCTTGATGCCGCATTCGCGGACGAAGTCCCCGTACGCCGTCAGGTCGAGCATGTTGCCGGGATAGCATTTCGAGCATACGGGTTCCATCCTGTCCAGGTCGAAGGCGTACAGCACCGAGATGTCCCGCGAACCCTTCGTCCTGGCCTTCCGCGAGAAGTCGGAGAGCGAGTTGACGTGCGACTCGTCGCTCTTGAGCGTTCCGTCGAGCAGGACATTGGAACCGGGCGCGATGGACTCGGCGCGCCGCCTCATGAAACGGACGATGCGCGAACACGTTCGCCCGACCTCCTTGTGCAGCCCTCCGACCGTGTTCCTCGACAGCGCCACGCCGGGGTGGAGTTCGGAGAGGAAACTCGCATCGTACAGGTCCTTGAGTTCGTAGTCGGCGGCGCCGGGGTTGCAGACGCGAAGCACGGCGATGCACCAGATTTTGAGCGCCTCGTCATCGGCGTATTCGCGCCTGAGGTCGGAAAGAACGTCGCCGAAAAGCCGGTCGCACAGAACGGCCCCGGCCCAGTCCTTGAGGTCGGTCTGCGGAGTCTGCGGCGGCGCGAACGACGGATCGCTCTCGGTCGGAATGTACTTGCCGTCGCGGATGTGCCCGATGGTCGGACCCTTGACCGGAATGTGCCGGCCGTGGTCGTATCGGCACCCGGCGTACTTGCGGACGGCGTAGCGGTCCTTGTTCTTCCCGTAGGCGACAACAAAGGTGTTGCGCGGGCGTTTGACTGCGAGGATTTCGGCTGGTACTGGCATGGAGGGCTCCCGGTGGTGCGTTTGATAGCCCTAATTATACATAGAATAGGGTTATATGCAAGCGAAAAAACGCCTCGTCCGAAACTTTTTTCCGGCGGAAGGCGCAGTGAACCGGAGGGGGACTTGCGACGAATCGCGGCGCCGAAAACCAGGTCGATCTCGCGACAAACGCGGAAAGCCGCCAATTGGCGGCTTTCCGCGTCATGCGTTCATATAGCCCTACGGCATTGGGCAAGTTCTAAT
>JAFUXX010000481.1 GCA_017476965.1 Kiritimatiellia bacterium
ACCCGGAGCTGCGCGATTGCGGCGTCCACCCGCTCGTGCACTACGAGCAGTACGGGCGCTTCACCGGCCTGCCCGTGTCGCCCGAAGCCGCCGCCGCGCCGCCGCCTCCTCCACCGCCCGGTTCAGTAGAAGCGGTGCAGGCCCCCGCCGCAACGGGGACCGCGGCCGATTCCACGCTCCCGCCCGGCGCGGGCGGCGTCCCGCGCGTCGCCGTGTTCGCGGTCTGGTTCCCGGGCGGCCGCATCCCCGAAACCGACCTGCTCTACCTGCGCGCCTTGCGCGACGTCGCCGCGCGCGTAGTGGTAGTCGGCAACTGCCAGGTGATGCCCGGCGAAACGGAAAAACTCCGCGGCCTCGCGGACGGCTTTTCGTTCCGCGTCCACGGCGGGTACGATTTCGGCTCGTACCGCATCGGACTGCGCCTCGCGGAAGAGGCGGGGCTCCTCGCGCCCGGCCGCTGCGCGGAGCTTGTCCTCGCCAACGATTCCTGCTACGCCCCGTTGCGGCCGTTCTCGGAAATGTTCGGCGCGATGGAGCGCAGGAAATGCGACTTCTGGGGCGTCACGGAGAACAGGCAGTTTTCGCACGAGCCGCACCTGCAGTCGTACTTCCTCGTCTTCCGGCGCAAGGCGCTTGACGGCGGCGCGCTGCGCGAGTTTCTCGGGAGGATGCCGGGGCGCACGAGCCGCCGCGACGCGGTCGCGCTCGGCGAAATACCGCTCACCGGCTTCATGCGGGAGCGCGGGCTCGTCCCGGCGGCGTTCGTCCCGCGGCGCTTTTCCGCGCTCCGCGACTTCAACCCGACCACGGCCACGCTGGCGCTCGTGCGCAGGTGCCGCGTGCCGATGGTCAAGGCCAAGGCCCTGCGCGGAGAGTCGCGCGACGACCCGGCCCGGATAATGCGCGAGATTCGCCGCGCGTCGCCGGCCCTCGCCGAAGCGATCGAGCGGTCGCGCTAGCGCGACTCGAACCCGAACTCCGCCGCGACGCGCATCTCTTCGTCGCGCGCGTCGAGGAGCGTCACCGTGAAGGTCTCCCCGCCCGGCGGCACGGTGACCACGACGTGGCAGCCCTCGCGGCACGCGTCCGGCACGCGGCGGCGCCACGGTTCGGAATCGTCGCCGTCAGGCAGCACGGTCGGGAAAATGGCGGGCTGGAGGGCGTCCGGCGCGTCCGGCACGAGCAGCGGCGCCATGGCGTCGGACGTGCAGTGCAGCTGGTCCCACACGCACGCCACGTACGCCTTGGGGCGCAGCGCCGCGGCGAGCTTGGCCCCCATGGAGTGGTGGCCGTGGTGGTTCACCTTCGCGACGGAGCACGGCCCGAGCGCGCCGGCGAGCAGGTCCTCGGCGAAAACGGACTTGCCTTCGGCGGTCTTGAAACGGTCCGAAAAGTCGCCGCACGAAACGAGCGAAAACGCCCCGTAGCGGAACGTCATGCCGAGACTCATCGCGTTTTCGTTGAGCGGGTTCGAGTCGTCGTCGAAAGGCAGGCCGGCGTACGGGTCGAGGACGGAGCCGTCGGGCATGGCGATGCGCCCGTTGGCGCAGACGTTGCGGACCTCGAAACCGGGCGCGTCGCCGCGGAGCGGGCGGAACTGGTCCGTCGCGCCGAGCCGGAATTTTTCGAGGACGAGCCCGTCGCGCGCGACGAGGGCGTCCCACACGGCGCGCACGAAATCCCGCGGCGTCCCGATGGACGGATTGGCGAAAAGGCGCGGTTCGGAGTAGTCCGGGCTGCCGCGGTCGACCGCGAACCGGAAGCGCAGGCTCTCGGCGGCGATTCCGATTCCGCTGCGCAGGCGCCCGGGCGGCAGCGGCCGCGGGTTTTCGCCGTAGTTGCCGGCGGGCTGCCAGAACGGGGTGCCGACGTGGTCGGAGTGGAAATGGGAAACCACGGCCCAGTCCACGTCGGCCCCGTTGGGATTGACGCGCCGCACGTACCTCGCGATCCATTCGCCGGCCATGCGGTCGGGACCCGGCAGGACCGGCACCGATTTGCCGACGCGCATCACGGCCGCGTGGTCGCCGCAGTCGAGCAGCATCGTCGTGGAATCGGGAAACACGAAAAAAACCGATTCCGCGACGCCCGTATGCACGAAATGCGCCTGGAATTCCCCCTGGCGCCATCCGCGCCACCTCTTGCCGGTATCGTTCATGCCCCGAATGATACCCCTCCCGTAAATGCGCCGCAACCCCCAATCCGGGAAGGGGAGCGGGGAGGGGGCGGAGCCTTCCCGTAAACGCGGCGCGTCTCCTCAGCCCGGGAAGGGGAGCGGGGAGGGGGCGCTAGCCTTCCCGTAAACGCGGCGCGTCCCCTCAGCCCGGGAAGGGGAGCGGGGAGGGGGCGGAGCCCTCTCCCCGTCGGCGCCGCGCGCCCTCTCCCCGTCAATTTGCGTTCCTTCCCCCGCTGCGCTAGACTTCGCGGCCATGAATCCATTCGACCTTTTCTCCCCCGACGCCAAGAAGGCGATCCAGCTGGCGAACCGCGAGGCCCGCGGCCACGGGCGCGAAGCCATCGGCACGGAGCACCTGCTGCTCGGCCTGGCATGCCTCGTGGAGGGCTTCTGCCACGACATCTGCCGCGAGCTGGGCATCGACCCGGACGCGGTGCGCTACCGCATCGAAAAGCGCTCCGGCTCCTCCGGCGGGGAAATCGACGAAATCGGCATGCTCCCCTACACGCCCCGTACGCGCAAGGTGTTCCAGTTCGCCGTCGGCGAAGCCCGCGCCATGCACGCCCGCCTCGTCGGGGCCGAGCACGTCCTGCTGGCCCTGCTGCGCGAAGGCGGCGGCGCCGGCGCTTCGATCCTCGAAGAGATGGGAATCGACTACGACAAGGCGCTCGACGCGGTCCGCGCGGCGGCCCGCGGCG
>JAFUXX010000482.1 GCA_017476965.1 Kiritimatiellia bacterium
GACGTCGTGTCGAAGTAGTGGTTTTTCGCGCCGGGCTTCATCGTCCAGCGGTAGACGTCGCCGCGCTTGGATTCGAGCTTCTCGTCCAGCGACTCGGCGCAGATCTCGGCGGCGAAGTCGTAGTGCGCCCGCGGATCCGTCCCGAAGAGCGAGAGCGAGCCCGGCGTCCGCGGCTCCGCGAGGAACGCCCGCTGCGCCGTCTCCTTCCAGGCGTCGCTGTTCTGCTCGAACCAGACGCGGCCGTCCGCCTCGTGGCGCGTCACGCAGAACGCGCGCCCCGTCACGTTCTTGCCGTAGGCGTGCGAGAGGAAGACGACGTTGTTGCGGCCGTAGCATCCGCAGACGCGGTACTTCCGGACGCGCTTCTTCGTGCGGTTCACATACTCGACGAGCCCGTAGTCGTCGTGCGTCGAGACGACGCCGTGGACCGTGTCCGGCAGATACCCCGTGTCGACGAAGATGTTTTCGACGAGCAGGACCGAGCCGCCGCCCTCCTTCGGAAGGTGCAGGGCGCGCAGCCGGTCGACGACCTTCGCGATGCCGATGCCGACCTTCCGGACGAGCTCGTCCATCGGCACGTTCTTCTCGACGAGCCGCCGGCCGCCGCCCGGATAGCGCCCGTAGTCCACCACCGCGGCCACGCGGCGCGGTCCGAACGCGACGACCGAGTAGCTGATGCCGTCCGCGGAGTTCACGTCCACGAAGGCGCAGACGTGCGAGCACTCGCGCGGAACCGTGAGCCGCGGCGCGCCGTTCACCCGCGACGCGACGAGCGCCGGCGAGACGACGACCGCCGCCTGCGCCGACTTCGTGACGAGCTGGTACTCCGCGTCGAACGCCTCGCGGCCCTGCGCGAGCAGCAGGTTCCGCGCGTGCTGGATGCCGGACCGCTCGATGCGCGGGTCGAACGCGCCCGGGTCCAGCACCTCGCCGCCCTCGTCCATCGCCTCGCGGTTCGCCTCGTAGAACGCCGTCGCCGCCGCGTTCGTCGTGTCGCCGTCGCGGCGTGCCTCGCGGCACAGTTCGTCGTAGCGCTCCCACAGGTCCTCGCGCCGCGGCCACGAAATGACGAGCGGCGTCTCGACCGTGTGCCACTCCGGGTGCAGCTCCGCGTCAGCGAAGCGCTCCGACAGGTCGCCCTTGCGGATCGGCGTCGACGCCATCGTCGCGACGAGCTGCCGCGCGCCGCCGAGGCCGAGCACGTCCTGCTCGACCCATCGCGAGAGCTTCTCCGCCCGGAGCTCCGACTCGGCGTCCTTCCTGGTCTGGATGTCGTCCAGGAGTGCGTAGTCCGGGCGCAGCGCGCCAGCCACCATGCCGCGCGTCGAACCGCCGGCGCCGCGGGCGCGGATGACGGCTCCGGACGCCTTCGAGCCCTTCACCGTCGGCAGGCGCAGTTCTCGCGCCGTCTTCTTGATCTTCGTCGGAACGCCCTGGCACGTCTGCGAGAGCCACCGCTGCGCGCTCCCGCCGCCGGCGAGGATCGGGAAGGAGATCTCCGGGAAGTCGCCCGCGAACGGCTCCGACTCGAACACCGCCCAAATGTCCGCGAGCGCCGAGCCCGCAAGGTCGGCCGACGCGCAGAACACGACCGGGAAGCGCAGCCGCCCCGTCGCGACGCCCCACGCGATCGCCGCCTTGATCCAGGTCGTCTTGCCAGCGCCTCGCGGAAAGCGGACGTGCGTGAGCCCCGTGCCGCAGATCGCGGCCTGGAGGCGCTCGGCGTATTCGACCATCCGCGGCGCCGGCTCGCGCGCCAGCAGCGTCCCGAAGCAGTACTCGCGGGCGAACGCCACGAGCGACGCCTCGCACCGCGCGCGGCGCTCCGGGTCGGCCACGACCGGGATTTCGCCGATGTCGGCCGCGGCGGCCATGTGCCTGCGGACGTACTCCGCGTTCTTTTCGCGAGAACGGGACGGAGAC
>JAFUXX010000059.1 GCA_017476965.1 Kiritimatiellia bacterium
CCGGCGAGCGTGCCGGCGTCCGCGCCGAGCGCCGGGGAGCCGGGCGCTTCGACTGCGGCGGCGAGAGCGACGTCGGGAAACTCCGCGATGTCGCGGATTATCGCGCGGCCCATGCGCCCGGCGGCGCCGAAGACGGCGAGGCGGACCATCACTTGTACCCCTTGGGGTTCATGGACTGCCAGCGCCAGGCGTCGCGGCACATGGCGTCGCTGTCGCGCTTGGTCTTCCAGCCGAGGAGTTCGAGGGCGCGCGAAGCGTCCGCATAGCACGCGGCGGCGTCGCCGGCGCGGCGCGGGCCGATCTTGTGCGGAAGCGGGCGGCCGGTGGCCTTCTCGAACGACGCGACGAGCTGGGCGACGGAAACGCCGGAGCCGGAGCCGAGGTTGATCGGGGTGCAGCCGGGAAGTTCGGCGACCTTGGCGAGCGCGGCGACGTGGCCCTCGGCCAGGTCGCACACGTGGATGTAGTCGCGGATGCAGGTGCCGTCCGGCGTGGGCCAGTCGTCGCCGAAGATCGTGAGCTCCTTCAGGCGGCCGACGGCGACCTGCGTGATGTACGGCATGAGGTTGTTGGGGATGCCGGCGGGATCCTCGCCGATGAGGCCGCTTTCGTGGGCGCCGACGGGGTTGAAGTAGCGCAGCAGCAGGATGTGCCAGGCCGGGTCGGCGGCTGACATCGCGCGCATGACGTCCTCCAGCCACAGCTTCGTCTGCCCGTAGGGGTTGAGGGCGGCGAGAGGGGCGCTTTCCTTGAGCGGGAGGTTCTCCGGAAGCGGGTTGCCGTAGACCGTCGCGGAAGAGGAGAAGATGAGGTTGTAGAGACCGTGGCGGCGCATTTCGTCCAGCAGCACGAGCGTGCCGGAGATGTTGTTCACGTAGTACTCCCACGGCTTGGAGACCGATTCGCCGACGGCCTTGTACCCGGCGAAGTGGATCACCGCGTCGAACTTCTCGGAATCGAGCAGGCTCTTCACGACGGAGCGGTCGCCGATGTCGCCCACGACGAGCCGCGGGACCTTGCCCGCGATCTTGCCGACGCGGCGCAGCGCCTCGGGGGACGAGTTGGAAAGGTTGTCGAGGACCGTGATTTCGTGGCCGGCCGCGAAAGCCGCGATGCAGGTGTGGCTGCCGATGTACCCGGCTCCGCCGGTGACGAGTATGTTCATTTGGATGGTTTCCGTTCGGACGGCCCGGATTCTACACGAAACGGCCCGCGAATGGAACCCGCCGGAGTCCGGTCCGGCCCCGAAAAGCGGAAAAAAGTTGACACGGAAGCCCGGTTCCGGTAGTCTTGCGCGCGTTTTACGCGACAACGAGTCTTTTTTCGCCGAGAAAGGTCACTTCCATGAGCCAGCATTCCAGCCTCAAGGGTTCCAGCCAGATTGCAGTCCGCCGCAACGTCCTCAAGCGCCACGAGCGCATCGACCTGCTCGTGAAGCGGGGCCAGTGGAAGGAAGGCGACCGCGGGTTCGGCCTGCCCAAGACGAAGCCCGAAGAGTAAGCTTCGCGCAAAGCGCCCGAAGCGCAAATGCAGCGCGCGCCCCCGGTTGCCGGCGGCGCGCGCGCATCGTTTTCTTCCGGGGCTTGCGGTTTTCAGGGCCCGACGGGGCGCAGGGCGACGTCCGCCGTGACCGGAGGCAGGTCGAACACGAGCCTGCCGCCGCGCGCCACGGCTTCGAACCGCGCCGCGGCGGCGCCGTCCGCCGGCAC
>JAFUXX010000483.1 GCA_017476965.1 Kiritimatiellia bacterium
CCGCCTCGGGGAGGAACCGCGCGGCGGAGCCCGAGAGAGCTTCGGCGACGCGCGCAGCCGCGCCTGAATCGGCCGCGAGGCCGATCACGCGGCCCGGGCCGAGTTCAGCCGAGGAGCCGGGGCCGGGAGAAAACGGCGCGGTCGGCGCGCCGCCCGGTCCGTCGGTGTCGAACACGCGCACTGCTGACGCCGCGTCGAACCCCGACCACGCGACGGGCTGGGGCGCGTCGGGATCGAGGTTCACGAGCACTAGCGCGTCGTCCTTCCCCGGACCGGAGCGCGCGGTGCGCAGGACTGCGAGCGAATTGCCGGGGCCGTGCTGGACGAGGCGTACGCTTGCGCCGGCGGCGAACGCGGGCAGGACCGCGCACAACGTGTTGAGGCGGCGGATTTCGGCGACCTGGTTTTCGGGCGAACCCCAGCGCAGCGCCGACGCGCCGTGGACGTCGATCTTTTCGTCGGCGAACCATTCCACGCCGCACGTGACGCCGAAGCAGCCCTGCTGCGAAACGAGCGCCGCGAGCGCGGTGCGCATCCGCGCCCACCGGGGCGAGCGCGCGGCGAGGCGGTTGTTGTCGTGCGTTTCGGCGTAGTGCGCGAGCGGCCCGATCGATTCCGAAACCGCGATCGCGCCCGGCAGGTAGCGCTCGAAAGCGGAGCGGTCGCCGGTCTGGAAGATTTCGGAGTACGCCCAGTCGAGCCCCTCTTCGGAGAGCAGCGCGTTCGTGACGGAAATCTTGCCGCCGAGGCCTTCGAGCAGGAACACGGCGTCCGGGTACGACTCGCGGACGCGCGACACGACGTAGCGCCACGTTTCGGCGGGGACCATGTATCCGGCGTCGCAGCGGAAGCCGTCGACTCCCTGCGCGCACCAGAATTCGAAGACGGACGCCATGAAGCCGCGCAGCTCGGGACGGGCGTGGTCGAGCTCCACGAGGTCTTCCCACGTCACGCCCCACGCGCCGGGACTGCGGAACGAGCCGTCCGCGTTTTTGCGGAACCACTCCGGGTGGTGCGTCTGGAGCGTCGAAGCCCAGCCGGTGTGGTTCGCCGGAAGGTCGATGAAGAGGCGGCCGCCGCGGGCGTGGACGGCGTCCGCCAGCTCGCGGAACTGGTCGAGCGGCGTCGCCTTGGGGTCGAACTCCGCGAGCGCGGGATCGACGGAGAAGAAGTCCGTAGAAGCGAACGGCGACCCGAACCGCCCCATGCGCGCGAACGTCGTTGGCACCGGGTGGACGGGCAGCAGCTGCAGCACGCGGAAGCGTTCGCCGAGCAGGATTTCGTCCAAGTGGCGCGCGAGCGAGCGGAAAGTCCCGCCGGGCGGAATGGCGGTCCACCCGGAGGAATCGAGCGCGGCCGCGGCGGCCGGCGCCGGGCGCGAGCGCTCCGCGGCTTCGTCCGGCCCGAAGCAGCGCGGAAACGCGCAGTAGACGGAAGTCCACGCCGCGGTCCAGGCCGGGGCGACCTTCACGCACACGTCGCCGCCGTCGGGCCAGAACGGGCGGTCGCCGCCTTCGGGGAAGAAGCATGCCTTCGCGCGGAAGAAACCGATGTCCACGAGGGGCACCCGCACAGCGAAGCGGCGCACACCGCCCCCGGCGGAGACTTCTTCCATCGGCACGTCGTTCCAGTCGAGCGCGAGCGGCGGGCGCCCTTCGTCCATCGCCTCGACGAGTTCGCGGCGGCGGCGCCTGGCGCCGCCGAGCTGCGTGCGCAGAACGGCGCGGCCGGGGCCGGCGCCTTCCGCGAAAAGTTCGAAAACGACGTCGTCCCCCGCGTGGCGGAGAATCGACGAACCCGTCGCAGGTGACTGCCAGAGCCGCATCGCGCCGCCTCCCGACTAGCCTTCGGTTTCCGGGGAGTCGAACGTCTCGCGCACGGTGTAGACGGGTTTTTTCTGCGACTCGAACCACGTGCGCGTGTTGAGCTCGGCGTTGAGGCCCATCACGAAGAACTGCGCCGCGAAGCCGAGGAACATGAACGGCGCGATCACCCAGAACGGGCGCTTCACGAGCAGCGAGCCGCCGAACCACGGGCCGCCGCCGCAGATCGAGGCGAGCCATTCGAAACCGACGAGCCCCAGCATCAGCGCGCCCGCGAGCAGGCACCAGCCCCCGATCTTGCCGAAGAGGTGCATCGGGCGGTTGCTGTACTTGAGCAGGAACTTCATCGTGAACGTGTCGAGCACGACGCGCGGAATGCGGGCGAGGCCGAAGAGCGCGGCGTACTTGCTCGTGCCGTACTGCCGCGGGTGGTGGCGGACCGGCATTTCCACGATCTTGCCGCCGACCCACTTGGCGTGGGCCACGACGAAGCGGTGCATTTCGCCGTACAGGTGGAAGCCCTTGACGACCTCGGACCGGTACGCCTTGAGCGAGCATCCGTTGTCGTGTATCGGCAGCTCCAGGTACCAGGCGATGAAGCCGTTCATGATGCGCGAGGGGAAAGTCCGTATGAACGAATCCTTGCGGTCCTTGCGCCAGCCGCTCACGACGTCCGCGCCCTCGCTTTCTAGCTTTTCGACGACGGCCGGGATGTCCGCCGGGTCGTTCTGCAGGTCCGAGTCCATCGTGACGACGATCCTGCCCGCCGCAGCGTCGAACCCCGCCGCGAGCGCCGCAGTCTGGCCGAAGTTGCGGCGGAAGCGCACGAGGTGCATGTTCGGGTGCTTTTCCGCCGTTTCGCGCATCGCGCGCCACGAGCCGTCGCTCGATCCGTCGTCCACCAGGACGATTTCGTACGGCCGCCCGAACGGGTCGAGCGCTTCGCGGATCTTGCGGCAGAGCGGCACGACCGATTCTTCTTCGTTGTAGATCGGGAGGACTATCGAGAGGTCTGGAGTCTTTTTCACGGGAACTGTGCTTGGAGCGGAAAACGGATCGGGTGCGCGGCGCCGGGGCGGCGCGGCGGCGTCATGGCATGAAAGCCGCGGGCGACGCGTCGGACGGGGCGCGCCAGTCGCCGCGCGGCGAAAGCGCGATCGTGCCCACTTTCGGGCCGTCCGGGGCGGGGTTGCGCTTGAACTGCTGCGTCACGAAGCGGCGGAGGAAAACGGCGAGGGCGGAACCGACCTCCTCCGGCGACGTCTCCGCGCCGAAGGCGTGCAGCGCGAGGGCTTTCAGGTTCTCCGCCGTTTCGCCGTACTTGAGGAAGTGGTACAGGAAGAAGTCGTGCAGGTCGTAGCGGCCGAGCACGCCCTCCGTCTTCTGGCTTTCGGCGCCGCCGGGCACGAGCTCGGGCGAAACGGGCGTCGCGGCCACGTCGCGCAGCACGGCCGCGAGCGCGCGCGGCGAAGCGTCCGCCTCGCTTTCCACGAGAAATCGCACGAGCGTCTTGGGCACGCCGCCGTTGACGTTGTACATCGCCATCTGGTCGCCGTTGTACGTGCACCATCCCAGCGCGATCTCCGAGAGGTCGCCGGTGCCCACGACGAGGCCGCCTTCCTGGTTCGCCAGGTCCATCAGGATTTGCGTCCGTTCGCGCGCCTGCGCGTTTTCGTACGTGACGTCCGTGACGGCGGGGTCGTGGCCGATGTCCGCGAAATGCCGCTTCACGGCCGGTCCGATCGGGACGGTGCGCAGCTCCGCGCCGAGCAGCGCCGCGAGTTTTTCCGCGTTGCCGCGCGTGCGGCGCGTCGTGCCGAATCCGGGCATCGTGACGGCCAGCACCGACGCGCGCGGCAGCCCCAGCCGGTCCGCGGCTTTCGCGCAGACCAGCATCGCGAGCGTGGAATCGAGCCCGCCCGAAACGCCCAGCACCATGCGTTTGGCCCCCGTGCGCGCGACGCGCTCCGCGAGGCCCGCGGACTGGATCGCGAAGATTTCGCGGCATCGCGATTCGCGCTCCGCCGGGTCCGCCG
>JAFUXX010000484.1 GCA_017476965.1 Kiritimatiellia bacterium
CTCCGCGCGGCGCGTCCGGCTCGCGCAACAGCGCGCGGTCGACCTCGACGGTGCGCGCGCCGAGCTCGCGCACGAGCTCCAGTTCGGCGGCGAGTCCGTCGAGGAGGTAGTCGAGCACGGTCACGCGGCGGCCCTTCTTACGCCTGCTTCGGCGGCTTGTTGAAACCGTAGGGGTTCTTCTTCTGCCAGCGCCACGCATCCTGGCACATTTCGTCGATGCCGCGCTCGGCCTTCCAGCCCAGCTCCTGCGCGGCGAGCGACGGATCGGCCCAGCACTCGGCGATGTCGCCGGGGCGGCGCGGGCAGATCTTGTACGGCACGGGCTTCTTCGACGCCTTCTCGAACGCCTTGACGATCTGGAGGACCGAATAGCCGTGGCCGGTGCCGAGGTTGTAGATCTTGAGCCCGAGCTTCGGCTCCTTCTCCAGCTTCTCGATCGCCTTGAGGTGGCCGAGGGCGAGGTCGACGACGTGGATGTAGTCGCGCACGCCCGTGCCGTCCGGCGTCGGGTAGTCGTTGCCGAAGACGCTCAGCTCGGGGCGGCGGCCGATGGCGACCTGCGCGACGAACGGCAGCAGGTTGTTCGGGATGCCGGCGGGATCCTCGCCGATGAGGCCCGACTTGTGCGCGCCGATCGGGTTGAAGTACCGCAGGAGAATCACGTTCCATTCGGGATCGGCCTTCTGCACGTCCTTGAAGACCTGCTCCATCATCAGCTTCGTCCAGCCGTAGGCGTTGGTGCAGCCGGGCGTCGGGAAGTCCTCGCGGATCGGCACGCTCGCGGGATCGCCGTAGACCGTCGCCGAGCTGGAGAAGACGATGTTCTTGCAACCGTGGTCGGCGAGGCACTTCAGAAGCGTGAAGGTGCCGCCGAGGTTGTTGTTGTAGTACTTGAGCGGAATCTTCGTCGATTCGCCGACAGCCTTGAGCGCGGCGAAGTGGATCGTCGCCTGGAACGGCCCTTCCTTGTCGAGGACGGCGTTGAGCTTCTTTTCGTCGCGGATGTCGAGCTTGTAGAAGCCGGGCGCTTTGCCGGTGATGCGCTTGACGCGCGCGAGCGACTTCTTCGAGCTGTTGCAGAGGTTGTCGACGACGACGACCTCGTGGCCGGCGTTCAGGAGTTCGACGACGGTGTGGCTGCCGATGAACCCGGCGCCGCCGGTGACCAAAATCTTCATGAGCGGATTCCTTTCCTTGAGTGAATGGACATAGTATATCACAATTTCCTCTTGGATGGAAAAAGACGCCGGCCGATTTTGACGGGAGCCTATGCGGGCCTATGCGTCGATGAACCGGTCGAGGACGACGCGGCCGCCGAACACGTCGTGGACGCGCAGCCGAAGCCGGCCGTTCTCGATTTTGCCCTCCACGACCGTCGGGAACCGGGACGCGTCGCTCGTGCCGCATTCCGGGCCGCCGCCGACGACCTGCGCCCAGCGGCGTGCGGCCGACGGCTCGTCGAAGCGGAACCGGTGCTGATGCGCGCCGACGACGAGCTGCACGCCGGCGCGCTCGATGAGCGGGCCCCACAGCCCCGCGCATTCGCGCGACCAGTAGGCGTAGTCGTGCGGATCGATCTTCACGCCGTCGTGCGGGTAGGCGGGGCTGCCCTCCGCCGCGAACAGCGGAATGTGGCAGAAGACGATCTTGTATTTCGCCGCCGCGATGTCCGCGCGCGCGAGCTGCTCTTCCAGCCATTTCGCCTGCGCTTTCCGGTACGGCTCGAAATGCGCGAGACCGAACCATTTCGGATGCGCGTCGGGCTTGTCCTCGCCGCTGTCGAGCCCGATCAGCGCCAGGTCGCCGAGCCGCACCGCGAAGTTCCACTTGAGATTCCACTGGTCGCCGCGCCGCTCCGCCGCGTCGCGCGGCAGGACAACCTCCTCCTTCTTCGAGATCCAGCTGCCGCGGAAGTCGTGGTTGCCGTTCTCGAAGAACACCGGGATGTCCGCCGACCAGTCGCGGTCGTCCACCGGCGGATCCAGGAACGTCTGCACGGCCGTCTTCTTGTCCTGCGTGGTGTTCGTCGCGTCGCCGTTCCACACGACGGCCGACGGCGCCAGCTCCTTCACTTTGCGAACGGCCATCTGGAACGGCTTCCACCGCGCGTGGGTGTCGTTGATCACGCAGAAATGCGCCGCCGCGCCCGCGCCCATCGTCGTAAAGGTGTGGACGGGCGAGACGACGCTTTCGCCGAGCTTGGCGTTGTAGATGTTCGCGTAGTCGGTGAACGGCGTCGTGATGGTGCGATACCAGTATTTCGTCGCCGGCCTGAGCCCCGTGAGCCGGACCTGAAGCGCCGCCACGTCGACGGGCACGAGGCCGCACGCGCCGCTCTGCGCAGTCTTTGCGTCGCGGAACGCCGCGTTGTCCGCATATTCCACGACGCCCTTCGACAGGCCCGACACCGCCCAGCTCACGCCCATCGTCGTCTCGCCGGGCGCCTGCAGGCAGGGCGCGCCGACGATGAACGCGGCGCCGCCGGTGCCGAGAAACGGATTGGACGGCACCTTCGCGACGGGCGGCGGCTGCGCCGCGCCCTCCCCTGCGGCGGCGAATGCC
>JAFUXX010000485.1 GCA_017476965.1 Kiritimatiellia bacterium
CGCCCTCCGAGCGCGTGCAAGCGCCGCGCAACGCCCGGCGCGACGCCGCCGCCGAGCTTGCGCGCGATATCGACAAGCTGTGTGAGCGCCACGCGCACCGTGCCCG
The DNA here is from genome assembly GCA_017476965.1 of Kiritimatiellia bacterium. Lineage (GTDB taxonomy): Bacteria > Verrucomicrobiota > Kiritimatiellia > RFP12 > UBA3636 > UBA3636. The sequence continues at coordinate 107 of JAFUXX010000485.1, forward strand.
GCTCCTGCGCGGGCCAAAGGGCGTGCCCGCCCTCGGTCGAGAGGCCGGGCCGCAAGGCGGCTTCGCCGTTCGCGCGCCGCAGCATCGCCGCCGATCCGTAGAGGCTGCGCGCTTCGAGACGGTCCGCCAGGGCCCCAAGCTCCTCCACGTTGCCCTCGCCGTTCTGGTTGCGCGTGAGGGCGTCGAGCGCCTGCTGCACGAGCGAAGCGTCCTCCCGCGCGCGCTTCTTGGCCGGAGCTTCGCGCGGCGCGGCCCCCTCGTCGGCGGCAACGCTGCCGGTCGAAGGCCGCACGGCGGGTTCCGGGGCGGCGTCGGCAAACGCTCCGGCTTTTGCCGCCTTCTGTCGGGCACGTTCCTTCAAACCCGGCAGAATGTCCACTTGCCAGGCATTCCGCAGTTGTGCTAGTGTTTCCCGCGTCGGGCGGGAATCGTCTGTGGCCAGTCGAGGCCGTGCAGCGGTTCCCGCCTTGACGTTCAGAGAGTGCAGCACGAGAACGTCCGTGAGTTTGTTTTCTCCGCCTACCTTGTCGAAAACGAACAGCGCGTGTCCGGGACGGCCGAAATCGACGGGCGCAATGCGGAACACCTGATCGCCAGGCACTCCCGGAACGGCAACGGACGCATTGAGGACGGTCCCGATCCGCGCGACTGCGGCACCGTTCGCGGCCCCGCGCCGCCCTATGATCCCGTGCAACATGCCAGACGGGTTGAGATAATGCCGTATGCCGTCGATGACGAGTCCGTGGACCTTGCGCTGCGAATCGTAAAAACTGTTTTGTTGCGCCTGGACGTCTTGCTCGGCCGCCAATTGCAGTTCCTTCTTCGCATCGGATGCCGCCATTCCGGGCCGAGGTTGCCACGCGGCGGCGCCATCGCCGACGACCGGGACGGTCTTTGTTTCATCGCCCCACGTTCCTTGCGCCCTTTCCGCAATGGCTTCTTCGAGCATCGAAGGCGGCGCGCCTTCGCCGTCGGCCATTGCGCCGGAGCCGGGGGAACGCGGGGCGGGGGCTTGATCCCCGCGCGCGCCCCAGCCGCCAGGCGGCGGGGTGAAGAGAGTGCCGTCGCCGCCGAGGCCGGGAAGGCCCTCCTGGATCGAGACGGTGCCGAGATTCTTGCCCGGTGCCGCGGCCTGCTCCTCCAGCTCCCGGCGCTTCTGCGCCTCGACCGCGCGGGCCTTCTGCGCGTCGATCTCGGCGGGCGTCCCGCCATCAAGGGCAAAGGGCTTTCCCGGCGCTTCCGCGCCGGGCGCGGAACCTGAAGCGGGCGGGCCGCCCGCGGTTGCAGAAGCATCGGCCATGTCCACGAGCGGCCTTCCCTTGACATCAAGGACTCCGAAGAGTAGTCTGCGCCCCGGAATCGAGGCCCTTCCTTTGGGGTCGATTCCGGCGGACGCGCCGGAATTGGCCAACGCGCCAGAAAGGACCTCGATTTCTTCCACGCTATATGCGTAGGCCTTCGTCGGCTGGTTCTTGTCGGCGTGGCGCTTGAGCGTGATTTTGACGCGATACGGTTCGGCGTCCGTTCCGTAGGACATGGCCGCATAAAGGACATCAACGGCAACGTTCTTGTTCACGCCGGCCGCCGGCGTCCGAACGCCGGACTTGTCTTTTCGCAAATCCACGTGCCGGTCGGCGACAAGGCCCGATCGGATCAATTGCGGCAATTCGGCGACCGCCGCGAAGTGGATTTGTGGAGACGGGCTTTTGATCCGTTGCGACGGATTGAGCATTTCCCGGATTGACGCGACCGAGATATCCACGGTACCGACTCCCTGCGTCTGCTCTGCGGGAATGGTTTGCACGATTCCGTTCTGTTTCGCCCACTTCAACCCGTCCGAGGCTGTCGAAAAAGGAGCCTGCCCGACGTGGATAACCGGAAACTCGTGTTCTGCAAGCTGTTGCCGCGAAGGGCGGGGAAGCGCCGCGGCCCATTCCGGCGGATTCAAAACGGCAAGCCGTTTGTCCAACTGCCGCTCCGCGGCGTCTGCGGCGGAGAGTTCAAGGACGCTTCCTTTCTGCAACGCGGTGCGGCGGCGTTCTTCGATGGCCGCCCTCTCTTGCGCAAGACTGTTGCGGTCCCATTTTTTCGCGGCGACGGAATCCGCTTCCGCCATTGCTTCGGGGGTGAGGCGGGGAGGAACGGGGTCGGGGACGGGGGAGGTTTCGGCCGGGACGGGGGGCTGCGGTTCTTCGGCTTCGGCGGCGATTGCGGCGCGCTCCTGTTCGTCGATGTACTCGCTTTCGGCGGCGGTGGCGAGTGCCGTGTCCCGCGCGTCGAGCTCTTCGGCCGGGACGGGCGGGGGCTGCGGGCCGTGCGTTTCGTCGTACTCCAGGCGCGCGTGGTCGAGTTTCCTGCCGTTTTCGGCGCGGTTCCATGCCGCTTCCGCGCGTTCGGTGCCGACGAGCGAGCGTTCGGGCGCGCCGTCGGCTTTCCATTTGAGATAGGTCTGGTACTCCTGCTCCAGCATTTGCAGCCATTCGGCGGCGCTGGGGGCGTTGCCCGAGTCGAAGTCCGGGTTGTGGAGGCCGCCGGCGACGGCTTCGTACTGCTCGGCGGCGAGCGTGTCGAGGCGCGCTTGCGACGGGCCGGCTTTGATCATGCGCTTGCCGTCGGCGCTGCGCCGCCGCGGCGTGATGCCGGTGATGTCGCTGTAGTCGGCGTGGAAGCGCTCGCGCAGCCGCAAGTACGCTCCGAGGCCGAAGTTGGAGAGGTACGGGGTGGCGCCCGGCATGGCGCGTTCGAATGCGGCGAAGCTTTCGCTCTGGAGCCGGTCGCGCAGTTTCTTCTTTTTCTGGTCTTCGCGCCGCGCTTCGAGGACGTCTTCGGGCGTCTCGGGCAGCATTTCGACGCCTTCCTGCCACGGCTGCGGCGGGACGATCGCGCCCGCGGCCCATTCGGGGCCTTCGCCGCTCGGGCCCTGCCCTTCGCTCGCGCCGAGGGC
>JAFUXX010000060.1 GCA_017476965.1 Kiritimatiellia bacterium
CGCCGCGCTCCGCGCCGTCCAGCCGCGCTACGTGGCGTTCGTCCTGCGGCCGGACGAGGTGGACGAACCGACGTTCCTCGCCCTCAAGCGCCTCATGCGCGCGCTCGACGACGACCCGTACGACGACGCCTTCTACGGCCTCGTGACGGGGCCCGACGCCGCGACCGCGCTGCGCATCGCGCGTTCGCGCGCACCGGAGGCGCCGGAACGGCTGCTGGCGACGACCGGCGTGGACGCGAATGTCGTGCCGGGGCCGGTCGCGGTCCTCTCGGACGCCTTTCCGAAGGGCGAATGGTGGGAGAAGGCGGCCGACGGCACGATCGTGCGCGCGTCCTCGACGCAGTCGCTTTCGCCCGTCTTCGCCGATGCGTGGCGGCGGCTCGATCCGGACGTGGTGCTGACGAGCGCGCACGCGACGGAACGCAACCTGGAGATGCCGTTCTCGCAGGGCGCGATTCTCGCGAAGGGCGGGCGGTTCTACGCGACGGCGTGGCCGCCGGCGGCGGGCGACGAGCCGGTGCCGCTGGCCGCGCCCGCGCGGGAAAAGGTGTGGCTGGCCGCCGGCAACTGCCTCATCGCCAACCACGTCGCCGCGGACGACATGGTGATGACCGCGCTGTCGTTCGGCAAGGTGAACCAGTTCGTCGGCTACTTCAAGCCGACGTGGTTCGGGTTCGTCGGCTGGACGACGTGGCGGCTCTTCGCCGACGGCGAGCGCTCGCTCGTCGAAAGCTATTTCGAGGCGAACGAGCGGCTGCTGCGCAAGCTGGCGACCGGCGACTGGGCGGACGCGCGCGAGAAGGCGGGGCTGGAGTGGGACCGCGACGCGACGATCTTCTACGGCGATCCGCGGGTGAACGTGCGGCTGCCGGGCGCCGCCGCCCGCCGTCCAAAATAAACTTTGGCTAAGTTGTGGACGCGGCGGCGGAATCTTGCTATAATTCCGCCATGAGCATGACTTACCGATTTGCCGCCGACGGCCGGAAGGTGTCGCTTCTGGGCTACGGCGCGATGCGGATGCCGACCGTCGCCGGCGGCCACGCCAACACGTGGGTGCAGGCCGGCTACGACAGCTCCGCGATCGACCAGGACGAGCTGAACCGCCAGGTCAGGATGATGCTGGACGCGGGCGTCAACTACTTCGACACGTCGCCCGCCTACTGCCGGGGCCAGTCGGAGGCGCGGCTCGGCGAGGCGCTGGCCGCCTCGGGCTACGACCGCGGCGACTACATCCTCGCGACGAAGCTGTCGAACTTCGCGCCGCAGCAGTATCCGCTCGCCGCGTCGCAGAAGATGTTCGAGGATTCGCTGCGCTTCCTGCGCACGGACTACATCGACAACTACCTTCTGCACGCCATCGGCAACGGCGGCTTCGAGGGCGCGTTCAAACCGCGCTACCTCGACAACGGCGCGCTCGACTGGTGCGCGGAGCTGCGCGCGGCGGGGCGCATCCGCAACCTGGGCTTCTCCTACCACGGCGACCCCAAGGCGTTCGACTGGTGCCTCGCGCACCACGATCAGTACAGGTGGGACTTCTGCCAGATCCAGATGAACTACGTCGACTGGAAGCACGCGAAGGCGGTCAACGCCCGCAACCTCGACGCGGAATACCTCTACAACGCGCTGACGGAGCTGAAGATCCCCGTCGTCATCATGGAGCCGCTCCTCGGCGGCCGGCTCGCGCGCTACAACTACGCGCTCGCGAAGGAGCTCGCGCCGCTCGATCCCGAGGCGTCGCTCGCGAAGTGGGCGATGCGCTTCTGCGGCACGTACCCGAACGTGATGTGCGTCCTCTCGGGCATGACGCGCACGGAGCACATCCGCGAGAACATCGCGACGTTCTCGCCGCTGAAGCCGTGCAGCGCGGAGGAGCTCGCGGCGCTCGAGCGCGCGGCGGTCGCCTACCTCGGGCAGAAGACGATCCCGTGCAACCAGTGCGACTACTGCATGCCGTGCCCGTACGGGCTCGACATCCCGTCCATCCTCACGTTCCGCAACAAGATCCTGACGGCCGAGAAGCCGCCGACCGCGAAGGAGGCGCTGCGCGACTACGCCCGCGCGGTGCCGGAGGAGCTGCGGCGCGCGGACCACTGCATCGGCTGCAACCGCTGCAAGCCGCACTGCCCGCAGATGATCGACATCCCCGCGGAGCTCGCGGCCATCGACAAGTGGATCGACGGACTGAAAGACGAGGTGCTGAAATGAAGAAGACGCTGAAAATCCTGTTGGCGGCGGCGATGGTCGCGGGCGTGACGCTCGCGTTCGTCGGCACGGGCGTCAAGGTGGTGGACGCGGCGCTGCCGTGGCTCTGCAAGATCCAGCCCGCGCCGACGTACGCATTTCTCGCCGTCCTGCTGCTGACGCCGCTCGTCGGGCGGTTCTTCTGCGGTTTCCTCTGCCCGCTCGGGATTCTCCAGTCGTTCGTCAACTGGCTGAAGGGGCCGAAGAAGCACGTGCGGCGCGTCTGCACGCGGCTGCCCGAAACGCCGGTGCAGCAGAAGGTGCGTTGGACGGTGCTCGCGCTCTACGTGGTGCTGGGCGTCGCCGGGTTCGGCGGCCTTGCGTGGGCGCTGACGCCGTATTCGATCTTCGGGAAGGCTGTTGGGTTGGTCGAACGCAGTTCGACCATCTCCACTCATGCCATCACCATTGCGCTTGCGGTTGGGCCGCTTGCGATCGTGATGGCGCTGGCGCTCATCGGCAAGGGGCGGATCTGGTGCAACTTCATCTGCCCGATGGGGACGCTCTTCAACCTCCTGTCCCGCAGGTCGCTCCTCCGCCACAAGGTCGGGCCGGGCTGCGCGAACTGCCGCGCGTGCTTCCCGAAGCCGCCGCCGAAGGACGCGGCGAAGGACGCGGCCAACGAAACGCCGAAGGACGCGGCGAAGGACGCACCGCAGGATGCGGCGGCGGACGGCGTGACGCGGCGCGAGGTGCTGAAGGGCGTCGCGCTGCTGGCGGCGGCGGAAGCCGTGGAGAAGACGACGGACGGCGGTCTCGCGGAGGTGTCGCTCCCCGGCATTCCGGCGCGCGAAGCGTCCGTGCTGCCGCCGGGCGCGGCGCCGCGCGCGACCTTCGGGAAGCTGTGCGTCGGGTGCGGGCTCTGCATCGCGCGCTGCCCCGGCGACTGCCTCAAGCCCTCGACGGCGCTCAAGACGTTCGGCCAGCCCGAGATGGATTTCCGCTACGGTTCCTGCCGCCCCGGCTGCGCGTATGCGTGCGCCAAGGCGTGCCCGGCGGGGGCGCTCCGCGACCTGGGATCGCTGCCCAAGCGCGACGTCCACGTGGGCCACGCGGTCTGGACGCGCGAGCGGTGCCTGCGCGAGACGGAGGGCGTGCCGTGCACGGCGTGTTCGCGCAAGTGCCCCTACGGCGCGATCCACCTCGTCGAGGGCTTCCCGGTCGTCGACCGCGACAGGTGCACC
>JAFUXX010000486.1 GCA_017476965.1 Kiritimatiellia bacterium
GATTCGTCTCCGTCTCCTGGTATCTCGACCGGGACGGCCGGCCGCGCGAGCTCGACTCCGTGGCCCTCACCAACCGACCCAATCTCCCCGTCCGCCCGGTCGTGAACCGGGAGGGCGCGGGCGAAACCCAAAGCGCCGACATCGGCGAAACCCAAGCCGCCGACGGCGGCGCAACCCAACAAAGGAAACCAGAAATGGAAGAACTCAAGACCCTGCTGGGCCTTGCCGCCGACGCGACGGACGACCAGGTCGTCGCCGCCGCGAAGGCGCTCAAGGAACGGCTCGACGCGATCGAGGCCCAGGCGAAGGACGCCGAGGCCGAGAGGTTCGCGGCGGAGAACTCCGCCAAGTGCGACAAGGCGACGCTCAAGGACGCGTACCTCAAGTCGCCCGAGGTCGCCAAGGCGCTCGTCGCCAACATGAAGGCCCCGGCCGCCGCGGCGGCGCTGCCGGACTTCTCGAAGGGGCGCGCGCCCGCGCCCGTCGCCAACTCCGCCGCCCCCGGCAAGGGCGCCGACCCGGCCGAGGCGTACAAGCACTACGCCGCGATGCCCGAGGGCCCCGAGAAGGAGGCGTACCTGGCGAACAACGCCCAGGCGATCTCCGACGGCTACGAGGCCGTCCACAACGTGCGCTAACCACAAGGGAAAGGACAGAAGAAAATGGCATCCACGTTCTCCGGACACGAATTCTACTCCCGGAAGATCCTCAAGGAGCTCCCGGCCCAGCTCAACTTCCTCGGCGCCTTCTCGACGGACTGCTCCGGCGAGGTGCTCGGCGAGAAGGTCAAGTCGATCAGCGTCCCGCTCGTCCAGATGGACGCGGCCGGGACGTTCAACCGCACGACGAACAACTTCGCCCGCCCCGTCGGAACGCCCAAGAGCGCCGAGGTCGCGTTCGGCGACCCGATCATCGCCGGCTTCGCCGTCACCGCCGACCAGGCCTCGAAGATCGAGAAGCGCTGGTGGGAGGGCAAGGCCGAGCTCAACGCCTCGGCGGTGGCCGCCTCGGCGGGCTCGGCCGTGTCGAACCTCGTCACGAAGGCCAACTTCGACAAGGCCGTCACCAGCGTCGGCGCGAGCTCGGCGTTCGTGAAAAGCGGCGTCGCGAAGATCGCGGCGGCGGTCGAGAACGCCACGAACAAGCTGCGCGTGAAGTTCTCCACGCTCGCCCTCTCCGGCGAGTACTTCTACGCGCTGCTCGCGGGCCTCGACGCCAACGTCTACGGCGGCGTCGAGGCGATCCGCGGCGGCGTGATCCCGGGCCTCTTCGGCTTCCGCAAGGTGATGCTCATGCACGGGCTCTCCATCCCCGGCTTCGTGTGCGAGCCCTCGTGCATCGCGTTCGCCGCGCGCGGCTTCCGCCCTGCCGACGACAAGCCCTACACCGCCGTGCGCGAGCTGAAGGAGCCCGAGAGCGGCATCTCGCTCACGCTCGTGGAGTATCCCGACGGCCCGACCGGCGACCTCTCCGAATCCGTCACCACGCGCATCGGCGCGGCGGTCGGCGACGGCGGCGCGCTTGTCCGCCTCGTCGCGGGCTCCACCGACGAATAGGAGGACCCGGCGATGGCGAACTGGCGCGCACCCACCGAGACGGACCTTGCCGCGGCGCTCTCGCAGCGGGAGATCGACGCGTTCCGCGCGTCTCCCGCCGCGTCGCTCGCGGAGGATCCCGTCGCCGCCCTCCTCGCCCAGGCGGCGGGGGAGACGCGCGGGGCGTGCCGGAGCAACGGCCGCGTCCGCATGGGGCCGGAAGGCACCGTGCCTCCGAGCCTCATGCGGGCGGTCGTCGCCATCGCCGCCTTCGATGCCCTGAAGCGCCTCCCCGTCGCCGTCGGCGAAGACCGCCGCCGCGCCAAGGAGGACGCCCTCGAACTGCTCGACAAAGTCGCCCAGGGCCGCATCACGCCCGAAGGCGACGGCGAAGATCAGGACGATTCCCGCCCCGCCACCTCGCCCCTCGCCGACGACGGCCCGCCCCGCACCCTCGGCGGCCCGCTCTGGTAAACCCCGCGCAACCCATCCCACCCCATGGCAGCAAAAACGAACAACATCACGGTATCCGGATACAAGGACCGCATCGTCGAAAGCGACCTGCGCATCCTCGAAGGCAACGCCGACTCCGACGAATCCTTCGGCTCCATCCGCACCCGCCTCCGCAACCAGGACGGCACGATCACCGCCCAGACCGAAGTCACGATCCTGGTGGACACCGCCACCGGCTCCGCCCAGATCACCGAACTGTGCGAAGACGTCGTGGCGCACTTCAATCGCGTGAAATCCGAACTGGCCTCCATCTCCGCCTCCTAGCGCTCCCCTCGTAAGCCGAGCCGCCGATTCATCGGCGGCCCCCTCCCATGCCCACCGCCGCCGAAGAGATACTGCGCAAGGCGATTTTGCCGACCGCCCTCTCGTCCCGCGAAATGCGCGAGACGATCGGGGCGGGCGTGCTGCGCCGCAGCATCGCCTCGGCGCGGACGGCGGAGGCTCCGTATCTCGCGCGCCTTCAGGAGCTGCTTGCCGAGTTCGCGGAGGGCCGCTCGAACAGGGCGGATTTCGTCAAGGCGGCGCAGGACACACCCTTATCCCGGAAAATCCGGGATAAATTCTCCCGGATTTTCATTTTCGCCCGACAAACACTGGCGAAAATTGTTTTTAGCCGGAACAAAAAAAAGGGGGAGACTTTTTTCCGGATTCCGCCATAATGGCGGCTGTCC
>JAFUXX010000487.1 GCA_017476965.1 Kiritimatiellia bacterium
CGCAGTGCGACGCCTGGGCCGCGCGCATGCGCGCCGACGCCGAGAAGGCCGGCGGCGCCGCCTACGCGGACCTGCTGGCCCTGGCGTACAGGCAGACGGTTTCGGCGCACAAGCTCGTGGTGGACGACGCGGGCGAGCTGCTCTGGATCAGCAAGGAAAACTTCTCCAACGGCTCCGCCGCCACGGTCGACGTTTCCTACCCCTCGATCCCGCTCTTCCTGCTCTACGCGCCGGAGCTCGTGAAGGCCATGATGCGCCCGATCTACCGCTTCGCCGCCTCGGAAAAGTGGCCCTACGACTTCGCCCCGCACGACTGCGGCACCTACCCGCTCGTGAACGGCCAGACGTACGGCCTGAACCGCGAAACCGGCGTGCTCCGTCTCGAAAAGCAGATGCCCGTCGAAGAGTGCGGCAACATGCTCGTCATGGAAGCCGCGGCCGCGCTCGCCTCCGGCGACGTCTCGTTCGCCGCTTCGCACATGGACGTGCTGCGCGGGTGGGTGAAGTACCTCGAAGACAACGGCGAAGATCCCGGCAACCAGCTTTGCACGGACGACTTCGCCGGCCACCTCGCCCACAACTGCAACCTCTCGCTCAAGGCCATCATGGGCATCGCCTCGTTCGGCATCCTGCTCGGCATGACCGGCAAGAAGCGGGAAGCCGCGGCGCGCCTGCGCCAGGCCAAGGCCCTCGCGAAGAGCTGGACGAAGCGCGCGAAGAACCCCGACGGATCCTTCCGCCTCGCGTTCGACCGCCCCGGTTCGTTCTCGCTCAAGTACAACGCCGTCTGGGACAAGGTCTTCCGCCTCGGCATTTTCCCGGCCGGGACGTTCGACGCGGAGTTCAAGCGCTACGAGGCCGAGATCCTGCCGTACGGCATCCCGCTCGATTCGCGCAAGACGTACACGAAGAGCGACTGGACGCTCTGGATCGCGTCGTTCGCACCCGGCCGCGCCGCGTTCAAGCGTTTCGTCGACCTGCTCGTGCGCTTCTACTCGCTCACTCCGGACCGCACTCCGATGACGGACTGGTACTGGGCCGACACGTGCCACCAGACGGGCTTCCAGGCCCGCTCCGTCCAGGGCGGCCTGTGGATGAAGATCCTCGCTGACCGCGGGTTGGACGCCGCCCGCGGCGCTTTCGGCAAGAAACGGTGAAAAAAGTCCCCGCAAGCGAATCCGGCGGCGAAAAATTCCGCCAGACGCTGCCCGAATCGCGGCGCATAGTCGTGAAGATCGGCAGCCGCGTCTTGGTCGGCGCCGGCGGCAGGCCCGACAGGCGGCGCATCGCGTCGCTCGTCGGCCAGATCGCCGCGCTGCACCGCGACGGGCGCGAGGTGGTCCTCGTCTCCTCCGGCGCGATCGCGTCCGGCATGGAGGCGCTCGGGCTCGCGAAGCGCCCCGATTCCGTGCCGGACCTCCAGATGTGCGCCGCGGTGGGGCAGGTGCGCCTGATGTCGATCTACCACGACCTTTTCGGCCGCGAGAAGGTGCTGGCCGCGCAGCTGCTGCTGACGCACGACGACTTCGAGCGCCGCCTTTCCGTGGCGAACATGCGCAGGACGCTCGACCACCTGCTGCGCGCGGGCGCCGTGCCCGTCGTGAACGAAAACGACGCCGTCGCGGACGAAGAGGTCAAGGCGTACATGTCGCTCGGCGACAACGACCACCTCGCTTCGCTCGTCGCGCGCCAGATTCGCGCCGACCTGCTCGTGATGCTTTCCGCGGTGGACGGCCTGCGCCGCCCGCTTCCCGGCGGCCGCACGGCGCGCGTCCGCTTCGCCGGGTCGATCGACCGCAAGCTCATGGCGCTCGTGCGCCCGCCCGAGGCCGGATCGGTCTCCAAGGGCGGGATGGACAGCAAGCTGCGCGCCGCCGCCGCGTGCGTGCAGGCCGGGTGCAACGTTGTGGTGGCCGACGGCCGCCGCGCGGGCGTCCTGCTGGACGTCCTCGCCGGGGCGGACGTGGGCACGCTCTTCCCGGCGGTTCCGGTCTGACGCGCTTTTCCGCCATGGGACCCAACGTCGTACTCGTCACGGGCTCGGACCGCTTCCTCGTCGAAGAGGAGGCGGAAGGGGTGCTCGATTCCATCGCGCCCGACTGGCGCGAAAACGAGTTCAAGGTCCAGCGCGTCTCCGGCCTCGCGGACAAGGTGGACGACGCCGTTGCGGCGATCGCCGCCGCGCGCGCGGCGCTCGACCAGCCCGGCTTTTTCGCCTCCGATCCCGTGGTCTGGCTGCGCGACCTGTCGTTTTCGCAGGCGCCCCAGTCGAAGGACCGCGTGTCCAATTCCCCGCAGGTGCAGGACGCGCTGCGCGAATTCGCCGAGAAGCTCGAAGCGGAGGGCGTGCCGGAGGGCGTCACGCTCCTCGTCACCTCGGTTTCGATCGGCAAGGCGACGCGTTTCTACAAGTTTTTCGACCGCCTGGCCAAGGCCAACCCGCCGCGCGCGAAGATCGACGAAATCCGCGGCGGCACCAAGGACGCCGCCGGCCGCCTCGTCGACCGCAAGCTCGCGGAGCGCGGCTGGACCATGTCGCCCGCGGCCCGCAGCGCGTTTCTCGAACGCGTCGGGTGCGAAGGCTCCGTCGTCGTGCGCGAGCTCGAAAAGCTCTTCGCCTACACCGGCGGCCGCGAACCGGCGCCGGAGGACGTCGCGCAGATATGCACCCTCGCGCAGGGCGGGGTGGTTTTCGAGCTGCAGGACGCCTTCGGCCGCCGCGACCTGGCGGCCTGCATGCGCGTCGTGGACGGCCTGCTCGCCGGCGCGAAGGAGTCGGCCGTCGTGGGCTTCTTCTTCATGCTCGAATCGCGCCTGAACGACATAGCGCTCGTCGTGGACGCCCGCGAGCACGGCCAGCTCGGCGAAGACGGCAGGACGTGGTCCCGCTCGCTTTCGCCGGACGACGCGTCCGCGGTGCGTGCGCTCGGCAAGGCCGACGTGCTCTCGAAGCCGTCGTTCCTCAAGGCTCCGGTCGTCGAGCAGTCGCGGCGCTGGACTCCGCGCCAGTGCATGGCCGCGCGCGCGGCGCTGATGCACGGCCACGAGCGCGCGACGTCGTCGGGCTTTTCGCCCCGCCTCATCCTCGACACCGCGCTCGCGGCTGCTCTGCGCTAGGCGCGGGGCGGAGTTTCGAACGACAGTCCCGGAATCGCGGCGCGGGCCGGGATTTCGGCGCGTCCGCGCGGGCCGATCTGCTCGAAGGACATTACGCGGTTCAGCGCGGGGTCGTGCCAGACGAGCGCGGCGCCGCCGTGCCACCGGCGCGCCATGAAGCGGTCGCCGTGGTGTTCGCGCGGTGCGGAGAAGGAGATTTTCGCTCCGGTGCAGGTGCGGCCTTCGTGCAGGAGCGCGACGGGCTCGACGGAGGCCGGTTCGGTCTTTTCCCGCGCGGTTTCGCGGGCCCAGAACGCCGCGACCGCGGCGGGGTCGGGAGAGCGGCCGTCGAAACGCATTCCGGCCATTCCCCAGCGGCGGAGAACGACGCGGGAGCGGTCGGCGCCGCTTTCGAAGACCATCTTCGGCGCGGCGGGGAACGCGACCACTTCCTCGGCCTCGAAATCGTCCGGCAGCACGGCGCGGATGCCGAAAAGGGCGTATTCGCGGGAACCGGGGGCGGAATTGAAATCGCAGGAGGAGAGGACGGCGCCGATTTCGCTTTCGGGGCAGCCGCGCTCGAAAATCCAGCGCAGTAGCGTGGCGCCGGCGCGGTCCCACGCGAGCGCCTGCACGGGGATTTCGCCGCGCGCGGCGGGTACGTCGCCCACGAGCCACGGGCCGACCTCGCGCGTGCGCAC
>JAFUXX010000061.1 GCA_017476965.1 Kiritimatiellia bacterium
CTTCGCCCGAAGCCGCGGCCGGGGCGCGTGCGCAATCGCAAAAGGCTCCGCCGCCGTCCGCCGGCGATCCGGCTCCGCCGGCGCCGAAGCGTCCTGCGCGGCTCGGCTTCAACGAAAAGCGGGAACTGGCCGCGCTGCCGGCTAAAATCGAAGCCCTGGAAAGCGAAATCTCGGCACTCGAAGCCGCGCTGAGCGACGGCACCGCATACGCCCGCGACCCAGTCCGCGCCGCCGCGGACGCCGCCCGCCTTCCCGCCGCCCGCTCCGAACTCGAAACGGTTCTCGAGCGCTGGATGGCCCTCGAAGAACTCGCCGCCAAATAGCCGCCGCCCGGGCCCCGCCTCGAAGACAAACGGCGTTGCTTCCATATAAAATCTCCGCTAATCGACATAAGTGCAAATAGCGGAGATTTTCCAGTTTCCAAAAAATCTCCGCTAATCGACACAAGTGCAAATAGCGGAGATTTTCTTCTTGACGAAATGACGATTGGCGCGGTAGACTTCGAGCCATGAAAGACGATGCAAAACCTTTCGTGGGGCGGGCCGAGGAGCTGGAATGGCTTGGTGAACTCTGGGACAAGCCATCGGCATCCCTCGTCGTCTGCTCAGGGCGGCGGCGGATCGGAAAGAGCAGGCTGATCGAGGAGTTTGCGGCACGGAGCCGTTGCAGGTTCATCGAAATCGCCGGGCTGGCGCCCGATGAAAAGATGACGGACGAAAGGCAGCGGAAGAACTTCTGCGAGAGCCTCGCCGCGCAGACCGGGAGCCCCGAGGCGGCGGCCGATTCGTGGCCGAAGGCGTTCTCAGCGCTCGCGGACGCCATGCGGGGAAACGCCAGAACAGTCGTCTTGCTGGACGAAATATCGTGGATGGGCGGATTGGACCCTTCCTTCCCGGCTCTGCTGAAGAACGCCTGGGATCTCGCGTTCTCCAGGCGAAGCAAGCTCGTGTTCGTCATTTGCTGCAGCGTGTCGGCGTGGATCGGCAAGAACATCCTGCGCTCGAAGGCGTTCGTCGGCCGCGTGTCGCTCGCCCTCGACGTGAAGGAGCTGCCGCTTTCCGACTGCGCGGCGTTCTGGGGCGAACGGGCGGAGCGGACGTCGGCGCAGGACATGCTCGACGTACTGTCGGTGACGGGGGGCGTCCCGAAATACCTTGCGGAGATGAATCCGCGGCGCTCGGCCGACGAAAACATCCGGCGGATGTGCTTCCTGCCGCAGGGGTTCCTCTTCGGCGACTTCGACCGGACATTCCGCGACGTGTTCAAGCGGACGGCGGAATCGAAGCGGCGCATCCTCGAAGCGCTCGCGAACGGGCCGAAGTGCCTCGGCGGCATCGCGGAAGCGACGGGCATCGGAGCTGGGGGAAGCCTCACGGACGCGATGGACGAACTGGTCGAGGCGGGATTCGTCGTCGCGGACCGCGGGCTCTCGCCGGGATCGGAAATGCGGGTTCGCGAAGTCCGCTACCGGATCTGCGACAACTCCGTCCGGTTCTACCTGAAGTTCGTCGCACCTCGCGAAGAGGCGATCCGGAAAGGCATGTTCCGGCTTGCGTCGATGGACCGGCTCCCCGGCTGGCACGCGATGCTCGGAACGCAGTTCGAGACGCTCGTCCTCAACAATCTGCCGGCGCTCGCGCCGAAGCTCGGCCTCGGCAATGCGCTCGTTCTTTCGGCGGCGCCGTTCGTCCGGAACCGGACGAAGCGCGGCGAAGGGACGCAGATCGACCTGCTCGTCCAGACCCGGACCGCGTTGCACGTCGTGGAAATCAAGCGGCGGGCGTCGATCCCGGCCACGGTGGAAGACGAGGTCCGCGAAAAGGTCCGGCGACTCCGTGCGCCACGCGGCCTCTCCGTCCGGACGGCCCTGGTCTATGCCGGAGAACTCGCCCCCGAAGTCGCCGAACGCGGCTATTTCGACGCGCTGGTCTCCGTCGACTCGCTTCTGGGAAAATCTTGACGCCAAGACGGCATTTGCGGCCCTGACCACATGTCGCCCGGGCCATGCCACCCCAACCCACACCGTCCGGCCGGTCCAAGCATGGAGCCGGCTTCGTCCGTACCGCCGCATCGCACACCCTTATCCCGGAAAATTGACCCGGGCTTGGGCCGATCTCGCTTGAGACCGTCCCGTAGTGCATGTTGGAGCGCTTGCCTCAGACGGGGAATCCGGGCAGAAACGGCGTCCTGTCGGGAGGCTTGCGCTTTCGTGGTC
>JAFUXX010000488.1 GCA_017476965.1 Kiritimatiellia bacterium
GGGCGAGAGAAAGCGCCCGCGGCGGTCCTTGAGCCACTTCTGCGCGGGCTGGTAGCCGCCGATGAAGAAGTTCCACGACGCCTCCGTCGCGTTTCCGAAATACTGCGAGGGGTTGATGTAGATCCGCCCGTCCCGGAACGCGGGCGCGTCCACCCGGTTTTCGCCGGGCGCGGGATACGTCGCGGGCGGGTCGTCCAGCTCCGGCGATTCCAGCAGGTGGACCGAGACGAGCCGCGCGCCCAGCGCCGCGAGCCGCCAAAACGCCTCCGCCGATTCCGGGAACGGGACGCGGGGAAAGTCCATCTTCAAGAATGAATTGTAGCGTTCGCGGTAGGATGGCGAATACAGGACGGCGTAGACATAGTGGAGGATGTCGGCAGGGGAGAACGTCCCCGCCGTCTCCTCCTTCTCCGGCGTGAAGCGCAGTCCCGTCGCTTCCGTTAACTTCGCGACGAGTCCCGCGTCGAGGTTCGGCTTGCGCGCGGCGACACTACCCAGCAGGTCGCCGGAATCGGGGTAGATGTAGAGCGGGTAGACGAATGATTGCTCCCCCGTTTGCAGAGAAAGCGAATTCATTTCCGTCACCTTGTCCGTCACGAAAGCGTGCCTGAACGGCGATGAAGTTACCCGACGGCACAAAATGAGGGACAGGTTCGGGCGCAAAAGGTGCTTCAATGTATCATACGTGGGAAATGCCAGAAATCCCTTTGACTTGCCGGAATAGTATGTCCAGCGGAAATCGAACAGCCGATAGAGGCTTTGAACGATCCGAGTTTCATCCGAGCCGGACGCTTTGATGTCGTCTATGGCGTATCGTGTTTTCCGATCCCTGCTCTCTTTGCGCTCCCGAGGATACTTTTGCTTCAGCTCGTTTTCCGACATGGAGCCGAAATCATGGACGACCTCGAGCAATTCGTCTCTGGAAGATTTGAAGGCGAGTTCGTTCCGCTTCGCACAAATGCCCAAACCGCCAAGCGGGAAGAGTTTCGACACGTCGAAGCCGCGGCGGTATTCCTCTTCGAGGGCGCTGTCGCGGGGGACGAGGAAGAACTGCGGCGCGGCGGGGGCGAGGGGTTTCCATGGGACGGACTCGAAGGGCGTCGCGTCGAGCCAGGCGAGCTTTTCGCCGCGCTTGCCCCAGAGGTCGGCGTGGTAGACGCGGGCGAGGGGTTCGCGCAGAGCCGCAGAGTCGCAGAGATCGTTTTTCTCGCGCGAAGTCCGCAAAGTCCGCGAAGTTTCATCAAGATCCAACCGTTGCGAACGTTGCGGACTTTGCGCGAGAGTTCCCTGCGCATCTGCTCTCCCGGCGCCGCTGCGCGAGATTTCCCCTTTCTTCACGAAGAAGGTGATTTCGACGCCCTGGAGGATGGAGAAGACGTTTTCGTCCTTGCCGCCGGAGGGCGTCTTCTCCTTCTTGCGGGAGTTTCCGTGCAGGTCGAGGACGTAAAGGGAGTCGAAGAAGGAGAGGAGGCCGTGGCGCATCCCGCGGAAGGTGGGGGCGTCGAGCCAGCCGTGGGGGGTGATGAAGGCGAGGACGCCCTCGCCGGTGCGCTCGATGAGGTGCTGGCCGAAGCGGACGAACTTGACGTAGTCGTCGTTGAGCCACTTGGTGTCGGGGACGGTGCCGGGGCCGTCGGGGTTCTTCTTGTAGTCGGCGACGAGGGAGGAGGCCCACGTGCCCTTGTTGAAGGATTCGCCGGACCAGGGCGGGTTGCCGACGACGACGAAGACGGGGGCGTCGCGCTTCACGCGGTCGGCGGCTTCGGCTTCCTTCGCGAGCCAGTTGGCGAAGAGCGCCTTGACGTCCTTGTTCGGGGCTTCGAGGGAGTTGGTGAGGAAGACGTGGAGGCGGTCGCGGGCGGGGTCGGGGGCGGCGCCGGTCTCGGCGAGGAGCAGCTCGAGCTTGATGTGGGCGATGACGTAGGAGGCCATCAGGAGCTCGAAGCCGTTCAAGCGGGGAACGAGGTCGCGCGAGGCGTAGGCGCCCCAGAGCCCGGGGTTCTTCGCGAAGACGGGCTTGTCGCGGACGAGGCGGACGATCTCGGCGAGGAACGTCCCGGTGCCGCAGGCCGGGTCGAGGACCTGGACGCGGTGGACCGTTGAATCGTCGGACCGTTTGACCGTTGGATCGTTTGACCGTCGGGCGTTCGGCGCAGGGACTCGCGAGGAATCGGCGAGGCCGTCCTTGAGTCCGAACTCGGAGCGCAGGAGCGCGTCGACGCCGCGGACGATGAAGCGGACGACGGGCTCCGGAGTGTACCAGACGCCGCGGCTGCGGCGGAGGGCGGCGTCGTAGTCGCGCAGGAAGTCCTCGTAGAAGTGGACCATCGGATCGCGGGCGCAGGAGCGGTCGGAGCGCTTGCGGGCGAGGATCGCGCGGATGTCGGAGGCGCGGAAGACGGCGGCGAGCTCGTCGATGAAGGGGCGCACGCGGTCGTCGAGGTCGGGGCCGGAAATGTAGCCGAAGAGCGAGCGGAGGAAGGGGTTCGTCTTCGGGATGAGCTCGGCGGCCTCCTGGCGGTCGAAGGTGTCGGGCGTCGGGTCGTTGAGGCGGGCGGCGAACATCCCGTAGACGATGGTCTGGGCGTAGGTGTCAGCGAAGAGCTCGACGGAAAGGTCGTGGATCAGGAGTTCGCGGAACGTGCGGTACTGGGCGCGGAGGGAGTCGTTCCCGTCGGCGTCCGCCCCGTCCTCGATGTCGCTCGCGAGGGCGCGCTCGATCACGTAGTCGATCTGGCGGGCCTTGCCCGCCATCATCCGGGAAAGCTCGGAGGCCGAGCGGATGGACTGGACGGGGGCGGCGCACCAGGCGCGGAAGGCGTCGGCGAACGGGCGGAAGGCCGAAGCGTCGGCGACGATCCGGTCGGAAAGGAAGGAGCCGCCGGGCTGCCACTTGGGCTGGATGGCGTTCGAAAGGGCGCCGAGGGTGACGTCCGCCACGAGGCGCCCTTTCTCGAAGAAGCGGAAACGGAGGAAGTCCGTGAATACGATCTTCTCGAGCGCCGCGAGGTAGCGGGAGAACTGTTCGCGGTTGGCGCCGCGGCCCTCGAGGTCGTCGTCGAAAGGGACCTTGGTCTCGACGAAGCCGACGGGGACGTCGCCCTGCGCGAGGATGACGTCCGGGGCGCCGCATTCGATGCGCTTGGGCTCGTTCGTCGCGACGAGGCCGGGGACGAGGCCCTCGAAGAGCGCCTTCAGGGCGGGGCGGTAGGAGTGCTCCGTCGCCTTCCCCGAGGCGTAGGCCCCGGAAACGGCCTCGACGTAGGCGGAAAGGATGGTGTCGGCGTCGGTTTTCATGGCGTGGAGGCACGGCCCGGGTTGCGTTCTTCGGTTTGAGGCGCTGGCGTGGCGGGGCGTCATTGGGGCAGGATGATACGGGAAAGAGGGGTCGCGTTCAAGGTTTCGCTGAAACCCTTCACCTAGCCAAATGATCTGTCAAGTTCCATGCCGCATCCGCCCAAGGCGAGGATGAAAAGCAGAAGAAGCCCGACGGACGACCAGACAACAGCCTTGCGAGACTTGTGTGCGAACAGTGTCTTGAGGATGAATGCGTATGCGGCAAGGCCAGAAAGCGCAAGCACGGTTCGGACAACATTTGACTCAAACAACCAAGCGATGGCAACGGGCCAAATGAACGGGGCCAAGACGTATGCCGGAATGTACCACCGTTCCGTGGCCCAGTTGATTGTTCCTACATAGGACAGCCCGACAAGAAAGTACAATCCGATAACGAAAAGGCAACCGCAGAGGCACCCCTTTTCAGCCCCGACGCCTGTTTGTTTTGTGGAAGCATTCGAAGAAGCCGTTTTCGAACAATGACAGGAGATGTCGCTTTTCATTCAATTATGTTCCCAGATTTCATTATTCGATGATGGAATAGCGTCTATCGCCCGACTTTCCATCGGCCCGCTCAGTGCCGGAACGCCGCGGGCGAGGAGGACGTCGATGTCGCCAGTTTGGAGGAGGTTTGCCGTTTTAGCCATGTCTTGTGCCTTTCGTGTGTGGAATCTAGCAGACTCCATCCATGCCTCTGGAAAACATCGCCATGCATCCCCCAATCGAGATGAGAAACAATAATACAAGGCCAATTATCGCGCCCCAAAAGGCCCTAATGGATTTTGGCAAAAACAGTTGCCTTAAGAGGCGCACATAAAACAGCAAGCCGCAAATCGCGAGAGTGGTTTGCAAAAGCCCATTCCCTGACCACCATCCAATAATGATTGGCCAAAGAATTGGCCCGAAGGCATACGCGGGGACATACCACCATTCCGTTTTCCAGTTGATGTCGCCGAGTTGGGCAATGCCGACAATATAGTAGAGAGCAAGGAATCAGAGACACCCGCATCCCGCTTCTGTTCCGAGATGGATTTCCCCTAATATCGCACCATGAGAGGACGGCGTTGACGGATGACAATTCTTATTCGCGTCATTCTTCACCTGCCCTGGGGAAGACACCTTCAGAGATTCCTTGTTGGCTGAATTCCGCATGATTTTTCCATTCATAGTTGGATGTCTCGCTTGGATTTCAAGTCTGCGTCGATGCGGGCGTCCCCAGGCTGGGTATTGAAAAAATACTCCATCTGCATTTTCCCCGGCGCACATCTCAAATCCCTAATAATGCCTACATGGGGGCCGTTGGTTTCGTCATCTGCCTGAATCGTCTGAAAAACAATATACTCCTTCTTCTGGTGATCGGGGAACGTATTTTTGATGATGCGGTCTCTTGTTCTGGCATAGACAAATGTCAATTGATTCGTTGAAAAGTGCGCGGGCGCCTCGTAAACAAATGGAGAATCGGAATCGCCTTGCTCGTTAAGAACTGCCAATCCACCTTTCCCGGCCATGACATGCAATGTATTAGTATATCCCGGCGTCCCTCCTTTTTTCAGCGGGAAAATACCATCGGACACGGATTTAAAAAACAAATGTGGGGCTTTCCCGGTTCCATGCGGCTCGACAAAATCAAACACGTTGAAATCCAATCCGACCCATGTATTGGTGGGATAGTGCAAACTTTTGAAAATATGCATTCCATGAATAATGCTGGCACCGCTGACTTTTTTCAATACAACTTCAACATCGACGGGGGCATCCGTCCATCTCCCACGCAGGAACGCTTGTTTTGAGCCTTTGTGAGTAAAGAGCACTTCCCCGCGTGAAGTATGGAAGCCATCCTTTGAAACCGTCCATACGCATGACCAGTTTGACTCCTTTTCAGCACGAAACAATCCATAATCATCGGTTTCGCCTTCCTCCGTTCCTTTGCGCCAGTCATGGTCTGGTCTCGTGAAGTCAAGTCGAATGTTGGCACCTTTGATTGCAACTCCCATATCATCCGTCACATGAATAGCAACAGCTCCTTCTGCACCATGTTGCTCCATTTGGTAAATCTTCATTTTCAATTGTTCTTCGTCTATTGCGCCCGATTTGATAGCCTCGTCTTCACAAACGACCTCGGTGCGAGTGGCATATATCTTAACTGAAGATGATTCAAAACCATCGCGGGTGACAGATGTCATCGCCCTGCTGTGAAACATTGAGACGATAAAAAAGACTACGATTGAAATCGCGACCAAACCAGCAAAGAAGGGCAATAAGACCTTTGAACTTATTCTCATTGGAGACCTCCTAGAATTATGTTGACGAATACTTGATTCGCAAGCGGGTAAGCGACATCCTTTACATCGCTATGCAACCAGCCATTCCACTTCAGTTCATATCTGTGCGGCCATACGGGAAAGATAGAGGAATCGATTATCGTATTCATGTTCAATTGAGATATGTCGAAATCATTGTCCAATGGCACCGCCCCCGCTGGCCCGGACAGCGCCGGGACTCCTCGTGCAAGAAGAATATCGATGTCGCCGGCTTGCAGGTTGCCGGATGGAATTGTCAATGGAGTGTGGTTGAACACTGGATCGGCGCGGAGTTGTGCGGCAGATGCTGCGTCGGCCGCATTTGCGCTGTACGGGACGGCGCGGACGATTACC
>JAFUXX010000489.1 GCA_017476965.1 Kiritimatiellia bacterium
GCCGCGTCGGCGGAGTTCACGCTCGCCGGCCCGTAGCGGCGGCCGGAGACGCTACTTGATCGTCTCGGCGCCGAGCGCCGTGGACTGGCGCACGAGCGTGGTCTTGTCGTAGCACGCGAACGCGCCGTCCACGAGGTCGCGGCGCGGCTTGGGCGTGAAGAGCGACACGACGGGGACGATGACGAGACCCGCCAGCATCGCGATCGCGCCGGCGTGGATCGGGTTCATGGTCGTGCCGGGCCACAGCTCGGGCTTCCACCAGAAGACGTTGGAAACGGTGAGGCAGACGGCGAAAGCGAAGCACGCCCAGACCGAAGCCTTGGTGACGCGCCTGCTGTAGAGCGCGTAGAGGAACGGCGCGAGGAACGAGCCGGCCATGGCGCCCCACGAAACGCCCATCATCTGCGCGATGAACGCGATGGGGCTCGTGCTCTTGTACTGCACGAGCGCAATCGCGCCGCTCACCGCGATGAACACGACGAGCAGCACGCGCATGCAGAGCACCTGCGACTTCGGCTTCATGTCCTTCACGACGGTGCCGCGGATGAAGTCGATCGTGAGCGTCGAGCTGCTCGTCATGACGAGCGAAGAGAGCGTGGACATCGACGCGGAGAGGACGAGCACCACCACGAGCGCCATGAGCGCGCCGTCGGGCGAAATCGCGGTTTCGAGCATCTTGGGCACGACGGCGTCGAACCCGCCGGCGGGGGTGCCGGCCGGAGTGACGCCGATTTCGCCGGCGAAGAGCCGCCCGAAGCCGCCGAGGAAGTAGCACCCGCCCGCGACGACCGTCGCGAAGACCGTGGAAATGAGAGTGCCCTTCTTGATCGACCCTTCGTCCTTGATCGCGTAGAACTTCTGCACCATCTGCGGCAGGCCCCACGTGCCGAGCGACGTGAGGATCACGACGAAGAGCAGGTTGAGCGGGTCGGGACCGAGGAAGGAGGAGAAAACGCCGGGCGAGGGGCCGGCGCCGGGCACGAGCTCGGGGCCGGGAACGCGCGCAAGGCCGTCCATCGCCGCCGCGAGGCCGCCCTTGCTGGAGAGGACCGCGACGATGATCGCCGCGATGCCGAATAGCATCACGACGCCCTGGATGAAGTCGTTGATCGCCGTCGCGAGGTAGCCGCCCGCGATGACGTAGATCGCGGTGAGGACCGACATGAGGACGATGCACCAGGCGTAGTCGATCCCGAACGCCATCACGAAGAGGCGCGAGAGGCCGTTGTAGAGCGAAGCCGTGTAGGGGATGAGGAACACGAAGACGATCGCCGACGCGGCGAGCTTGAGAGCCGGGGATCCGAAGCGCTTGGCGAAGAAGTCCGGCATCGTCGCGGAGTCGAGGTGCTGCGTCATGATGCGCGTGCGGCGGCCGAGAACGGCCCACGCGAGCAGCGAACCGATCACGGCGTTGCCGAGACCCGCCCACGTGGCGGAGACGCCGTAGCGCCAGCCGAACTGGCCGGCGTAGCCGACGAACACGACGGCCGAGAAGTAGCTCGTGCCGTACGCGAAAGCGGTGAGCCACGGGCCGACGGAGCGTCCGCCGAGGACGAAACCGTCCACGCTGGCGGCCTTGCGGCGGCACCAGAACCCGATGGCGACGAGAAGGACGAAGTAGGCGACGAGAAGCGCGATTTTCATTTTTCCTCTCCGTTGTCCCGGGTTTTCCGGGTGCGTGCGCCGCCGCGGTGCCGCGGCGGCGGAGATCAGCCGTTGGAAAGCATTCCGACCTTGCGGGCGTAGGCGAACATGCCGCCGGCCTCCACCACGGGCGCCACGGCGCCGAGGTCCTTGAGCTTGAAGACCTTGCCGTCGGAGACGCGCACGAGTTCGTGGGCGTCGGTGTCGAGCTCCGCCTCGTCGCCGGTCTTGAACTCGGCGGTCAGCGGCACGGGCGTTTCGAACGGATACACCTCGCCGGTCGCGACGGAATTGCGGAAGAAGATGCGCGCGTAGTACTCCGCGACGACGGCCTTGCAGCCCGCGGCGCCGAGCGCGACGGGCGCGTGTTCGCGCGAAGAGCCGCAGCCGAAGTTCTTGCCCGCGACGAGGATGCCGTACGGGGTCTTGCCCGTGGCGGGGTCGATGAACGGGTCGGCGTCGTCCGGCATGCCGGCCATGGCGTGGGAACCGAGCTTCTCGTACTCCTCGGGGATGGTGGGGACGAGGTTCAGGAACTGGGCCGGGATGATGTTGTCGGTGTCGATGTTGTCGCCGGCGACGTAGACCTTTGCGCGGATCTTGCTCATTTTCTGTCCTTGCTGGGAAGTGATTCGGAGAAATCGAACACGGTTTCGTCGCCGCGCACGAGATTCTCGCGGCGGGCGACGATTTCGACGTAGTCCGGGTCGGCGCGGAACGCTTCCTGCATCCTGCGCAGGGCGGCCGCCTCTTCGGCCCTGGCGTCGTTTTCGGCCTTGAGCGCGTCGCGCTGCGCCACGAGCCCGGCGCGCTTCTCGAGAAGCGGGGCGAACAGCGCCCACAGCCCGGCCGCGATGAGGACCGCGACCACTGCGCATGCCACGAGACGCACGATTTTCACGACGGTACGGAATGGGTTGGCGCCGGCCGCGCGGAAAGGAAAAATGGTGGTGGGTCAACGATTCGAACGTTGGAAGGCATCGCCAGCAGATTTACAGTCTGCCCCCGTTGACCGCTTGGGTAACCCACCACGGAAAGGAACGGAACGGGCGCAAGGGTGCCAGAACTCCCCCCGAAAGTCAAACGATTTTTTCGCGGCCGTCCCGCGGGGGGAGTCCGGC
>JAFUXX010000062.1 GCA_017476965.1 Kiritimatiellia bacterium
GGCGCCGTAGGCGGGCGGCGGCGTGGCGACGGGAGCCGCGGGAGCGGCCGCGGCGGGATAGCCCGCGGGAGCGGCGTCGGCGGCCTTTTCGACGCGCCAGCCGGTCAAATCGATGTAGTGGCGTCCGTTGTATTCGCGGCCGCGGATGTCGAACGTGACCTTCACCGTTTCTCCGACGGCGATCGAATCGAGGAGGTGGGTGCGGTCGCGGACGAAATTGAACGCGATGTCCTGCGGGAACCTGGGATCGTCGTCGATCACGACGAGCTCGCGCTTTTCGAACCCGCTGGCGAAAGTCTGGACTTCGCCGATCTGCTTGACCTTGCCGGTCATTTCGAACGTCAGTGCCATTTTGTATTCTCCGGTTTGAAACTGGCCCCGGGCGGAGCCTTCGTTCCTTCGTTGTTTTTTTCGTTCAGTCGCGGCGGCCCGGACCACCGGCCCCCCGCGGCGCGTACGCCCGGGATTCTACCCGCACCTCCGCCCCCCGCGCAAGCCTTTTTTTGCCCCGCGCCTCCCGCCCCGCTTTGCCTCCCGCCCGGCCCCGTCCGCGCCCCCTCGTCCCCGTCCTGCGCAGCGCCGGCAGCATCGCCTTGAGTCTTGCAGGCGCTGTACCGTCCGCGCCCCCTTCGCGCCTTGCGCATGCGCGGAGGAGGTCTACTCCTCCAACATCGTGGGGTACACGAAAGTCTCATTAGAGGCCAACGAATTCGCACTGTGCGGAACGCAATTCTTTGAAATAGGTGGCGATGTAATTGATATCCAAGACATCGTTACGGGCGGAGTCGAGGATGGTGATAGCATCCAATTTTTCAATGGGTCGGATTACGATGTGTACACCTACGCACTCGAGACTTACGACGAAACGTACGAAGAGGATTTCGGCCCGGGTTGGAACTCTGACGAAACTGGCTTGCGCGCTGAACTGTCCGTTGAACCCGGTTCGGCATTTTGGTTTGTTTCCCCATCGACGAAATCTGCAGTGTTTGCAGGTGAAGTAAAGACAGATGCTTCAGTTGCTGTTTCTGGTTCAGGATCGTTCCAGTTGGTGAACGTGCCAATTCCCGCTGCCGTTGATTTGCAGGACCTAAATTTTGATGGAATTCAAGACGGAGACGTTATCGAGTTTTACGACCCAGCATTGAGAACTTACGACGTGTACACCTACGCACTCGAGACTTACGACGAAACGTACGAAGAGGATTTCGGCCCGGGTTGGAACTCTGACGAAACTGGCTTGCGCGCTGAAAAAACAGTCGAAGTCGGCGAAGGTTTTTGGATTTCGGCTGCAGCCTCTGAAGTCCTAATTTCTCTCTGAAACATTTACCGCGCAAGCGATAATCCGGAAAAATGAAAATGAAAAAAATCCGCACACTTCTCTGCCTCGCGGCACTCTCAGTCGTATCGGCCCATGGGGCCTCGGTTCTGTGGGCTCTTGGTGCAGGCGGTCTCAAGACCGTGGGCGCTTTGGATCCGTCAACTGGATCTTATTCCGATGGAAGTGCAAATTTGAGCAATGCGACTTTGTATTTCCTTCTCGGAAGTACATCAACTGCTGATGTCAAAAAAGCTTTTGGCGACAAAGGCCTTGATGTCAGCAGTCTTGAAGGGCTCAAACTTCTTGATACCGCATCTTCCAATGCAGGTGGGGCCAAAGCAGCCGGGTCTACGCCTGTTTCCGATGACGCGATTTCAACTGGCAAGAACGCCTTTTCCGTCATCGCCGTTACCTCGGTCGACAGCACGTATTTCTTCAAACTTTTGTCCGGAGAACAATCTGGATACGATCCGTCTGCGGTGCCGGCTCAACCTAAAACTACGATGAACTTTTCGGCTAATACCGTCAAAGGCGTTGCTTGGACCGCCGTTCCGGAACCCGCGACCGCGGCGCTGGCCCTGCTCGGCCTCGGTCTCATGATCAAGCGCCGCAAGGCGTAAGACAAGCTCGAAACAGCAAGCAAACAAAGCGACCGCCGGGGTTTCCCGGCGGTCGTTGTTTTGCAGGGGCGAATGCTGTGCTTTCTCGCCGTACTGCAGGAGAGATATGCGTAGTCCGAAGGCGTGGCGGATTCAAATGCCACCCGTTACGAAATCTACGTAATTGTCGCGGGATATGCACGTCCAAGAGGCTTCCGGGTACGCCTCGGCGAATGCCTTCGGAACGGTGTCGCGTTTGGCTTTTTGCGGGTTCCATTTGAATTCGTATGCCGCCAGCCCTTTTTCGGCGGATTCTTCGACATAATCGATTTCCCTGGATTCCGATCCTTTCGTACGCCAAAAATACGATTGGACGTCCCTCTCGCGCAAGGCGTTGTTTTTCATGCGCTCGGAAATCAGGTAGTTTTCGAAAAGATGGCCGGCGTCCGTCCGCGAATCAAGCGGCAGGAAATTGCCGATCAAGGCATTCCGGATGCCGGTGTCGTGGAAATATATTTTTTTGGATTTCTTGAGCTCGCGGCGCAGGTTGCGCGAATATGCCGGCAACCGGAAGACGACGAACGCTTTTTCGAGCCGGTCGACATACTCGAGCACCGTTTCGTTGTCCATCCCGCACGTTTCTCCTAGCTCGTTGTACGAAACCTCGTTCCCGAGCTGGAGCGCAAGCGCTTTCGCGAGACGGCCGAGCCTGTCAGAGTTTTTCAGCGACTCCCATTTGAGAACGTCTTTGAAGAGATAGGCCGAGCAAAGGCTCTTCAGGGCCCGTCTGCGTCGTTGGTCCGACGGCGCAACGACAATGTCGGGATAGGAACCGTAGACGAGCCGGGTTTCCAGCATGTTGCGCTCGGTCACCGGATTTGCGCATCTGGCCAGCTCCCCGAAAGAAAGCGCCGGAAGGACGTATGCTTCCATGCGCCCGGTCAGAGGTTCGCCAAGTTCTTCCGACAGGGAAAACGAAGAGGAGCCGGTCGCGACGACCCTTGTGTCCGGCAGGCGGTCGTGGATTATTTTGAGCGTGAGCCCGATGTCGAGAATCTTCTGCGCCTCGTCGACAAACAGCGTTTTCGCTTCCCCGAGGATGCTTTTCGCTTTTTCCGGCGTCATCGTTTCGTGGGCCAGTAGCGAACGGTCGGAAATAATGTCTCCGGAGAGTTCGACGACTCCGTCTTTGCTTATGTCCGGCGACGATAGCAAATGCTCGACAATCGTGGTTTTTCCGGTCTGCCGGGAACCGTAAAGAACCAAAACCTTGTTTCCCTGCAACACCGAGGCGAGAACGGATTCCAAATCGCGGTTGATGTACATTTGTCGCTCCTGTTGTCGTTGAATTATATCTGTCAATATCGCGGTGTCAATCGCAAAAAGTCTGAACTTTACGCGATTATATTCTTGTCGAAATCTTGCCGCCAATTGCAAAATCCAACACCTCCTTACAGCGCCAGGCTCGCCTGCGCGCGAAAGAATCCGGCTGATGGGCGGACACCCGACAGCCCCACTTGCGCATGCGCGGAGGAGGTCTACTCCTCCAACATCGTGGGGTACGAAAAGGTCGCGCTGCCGTCCAATGCGTACTACCTTTCCGGTGTCCAATTCGTGAAAGTCGGTGGCGAGGCCGCGACTCTCAACGACCTGTTCCCGGCCGCCGACATTCCGTACGGCACGGAAGTGCTCACCCTCAACGAACAGGGGCAGTACGATTCGTTTACATACCTTGAAGAGGCTTACGATGCTGAAATTGACGACTTTGTCACCGGTTGGGGAGACGGTTTTGAAGAGATTGACACAACCGGGCTCGCGCCCGGAGTAGGCATCTGGGTAAAAGCTCCTGAAAACTGCGATTTGACCCAGGTCGGAGAAGTCGTATCTTCCGATTCCGTCACAATTAACGTTCCTGCAGGGGCTTATACGATGATTGCCAATCCGTTCCCTGCCGGATTCAACCCCAACAAGGTTGTATGGAGCGATAATCTTCCGTTCGAAACGGAAATTCTAACGCTCAACGAACAGGGCCAGTACGATTCGTTTACGTACCTCGAAGAAGCTTACGACGCCGTTCTTGATGACTTTGTCACCGGGTGGGGCGATGGTTTTGAAGAGATTGTCGCCGAAGACATTGCTACGAATGGTCAAGGGCTTTGGATTAAAGCTCCAGAAGCAATCACTCTCACGATTTCCAAGTCCTCCGCAGAATAAGCGGAGCACAAGGAATCCAAGTCTCCAGAAACACAAAATCTGAAAAGAAATGAAAAAAATTCTCTCGTTCTTCGCCCTCGCGGCGCTTGTCGGCGCAGCGTCGGCCGCATCTCTCAAATGGGATTTGAAAGGAAGTGCATTTGGTACTTCTGACGGATCCGCAACTCGCGCTTATGGTTATTATGTGGCCGTCGTCTCCGAAAGCGATTTGAGCGCCGCCATTGCTGCAGTTGGCGATGAGTCCGCATTTTCGGCATTTGTCAAAGACGGCGGAAGCGCTACGACATCACGTACAGGAGCCGCTAGCGGAACGATTGTTGTTGCTGAAGATTCTGGCACGTCGCTTTCATATGTACTGTTTGCATTCGACGCGAGCACTGTCGGCGACGCGAGCAACTACATTGTTTCCGCCGCCCAGACGGGTATTGCCTATGAACCTCCGGCAACTCCGACCGCAGCCACGTTCAACGCGCAGTCGTTCTCTGGCTCGACTTGGACCGCCGTCCCGGAACCTGCTACTGCGGCTCTCGCCCTGCTCGGCCTCGGTCTCATGATCAAGCGCCGCAAGGCGTAAAAGAAAAGCGAACGTCGGTGGCATGATGCCGCCGGTTCGAGGAAAGCGCGCCCGTGCCGATTGGCACGGGCGCGTTATTGTACGGCGAAGCCTTTTCCTCGCAATAGAGGAATTCGTCGAGGGCTAATTCTCTTTTTTCCGGGCTTGCAGTTGACGTTTTCCCGAAAACGGAACATATCAGGTAACATTCCGCGTTGGGCGGCAAAGGCCGTCGAACACGCACTGTCCGTGAGGCTCGTCCTCTACATTGCCGGTGGAAAGACGACGTTTCTCGCTACGGAAGCGTGACGAATCGGCCCTGGCGACGCCGTGGAGAAACAGCAGGCTGAATACTTGCGCGCCGCCGATTCAAGAAGGGCGCGCCGCGGGCGATTCGTTTGGCACCGGAGAATGCATTGACGATTCGGCTTTGCCGACGGCCAGTCGATACAGGTTTTCCACGGCGGCCACGACCTGGGAATAAGACAAGTCGCGGGCGTATGGAAACTGACGGGCGTAGCGCTTCCAATGCCCGGCGAGCGCCTCGCTCGCGGCGATGGAGCGGAGGCGGCCGGCGCCGTCGGCGATCCGCGATTCCGTGCCGCGATGACGGCATGTCGCACGGAACGCCTCGCGCAACCGCTCTTCGTCGATGCCATCGCGCGAAATGAGCCATGCGTCGTAATAGTCGCGGGGTCTTGTTCCGTAAACCCCAAGGGAAAGAATCGACTCCAGCTTTTCGGCAAGGATGGTTTCCCGGTTGTAGCCGAAAACTCGGAATTTGGAATCCGGGGAGAAAAGGCCGGGAAAAACGTATTCTACCGGTGCGGGCGTCATGACGTCGCCCGTGGAGATGTCGACGGAAAGATGGACCGCCATCTTATGCAACGCCGCGTCGAAATGGACCCTGAATCCTCCATACTGGTCCGTCGCCCGTATCGGCTCGCAGGAGACTACTCGCATCTCGAAGCCGTCGCCGGCGTTCACCGCGCAAATCCCGGAGACGGCCCCGACGGCGGTTTCCTCGTCGAGGGCGGCGTCGCGCAGCGTGGCGTCCATGTCCATCGTGCTGCGTGAGGCAAGCCCGTGGAGCTGCGCGATCAAGAGCCCTCCCTTGAGAACGAGTTTCGTTTTCCATGGGGAGGCCGCAAGCCGGACCAGAAAACGTTCGAAGGCATAGTTCTGGAGCACGACGTGCGGCGGGAGCGACAACTCCCGGGCACGGTTGCGCATCCGCGCCTTGAGGCTCATGACCACGGGGTCGGCGTTCACAACAGTGTCTCCATGTAACGGCGCACGGCGTTTTCCGCGCCGAGTGCCCTGGCGTAGGAGTCCAACAGCGCCGTGTCTTTCGCAGGCCAGGCCGCATAGAGACGCAAGCCGGAAAGAAAGGTCTCCTCGTCCATCTTGTTGCGGCTCCGGACTATGTCGCAGACCGTCCGTTCTGCGTCATAGCATGGAACGGGCGCCCCGAACGACGTCGTGCGGACGGTTTTTCCCAGCGACAAGTTCCCGGGCGAAACATAATGACAGGCTATCGTATCGCGAAGTTCCCGCCGTGGCACGGCATTTCGCGGAAAAGTCGCGGAGTGACGGACCGGCGTCCGCTCCGCCAGGCCGTTGAGCAGAAGCGCCGTTTCGTGGGAAAACACGATCCGCTTCGATCGTGCGGCCATCACGGCCAATTCGTCCTCCATGGCGTCCGGCAGCAGGTAAACCCCGTGCGCTACCCGTTCCAGCAAGCCGGCACGCACCCACAGCGACAGTGAAGCGCGGCTGCACCCTGCCGCCACCGCTTCTGCGGTAGAGACCATGCCGTTGCGCGCTCGCGCGATTTCTTGGATTGTTCCGGGAATTTTCATATTGCCTTTCGTCAAACAATGCTACGGAAAAGTTAGCCGATAGTCAACAAGAAAATCCACTTGCGCATGCGCGGAGGAGGTCTACTCCTCCAACATCGTGGGGTAC
>JAFUXX010000490.1 GCA_017476965.1 Kiritimatiellia bacterium
AGTGCGCGACGCCGCGGATTGGGCGCCGGCGCTGTGCGGCCTCGCCGCGCTCGTGACCGTGAACACCGGCCCGATGCACGTCGCGGACGCCCTCGACGTGCCGCTCGTGGTGGTGGACGGCGCCTCGCGCCTCCCGCTCTGGGCCCCCGAAGGCGCCCGCTCGGCCGTCGTGCACAGGCAGGACCTCGTCCCCGCCGCGCCATTCCATCCGACTGCGTCCAACGGCCCCGCCGTCCAATCCGCCGTCATGTCCCTCGTCCGCCCCGCCGACGTCCTCTCCGCTCTCGCCGCGGTCGCTCCGGGGTTTGCCCGACGGCGGCGGGTTGGGGTATAATCGGCGCGCCATGACAACCAACACCATCTTCCTCGCTTCCAGGATCCTTGTCGGAATCGCGGGCTACGGCGACAGCCCGGAATTCGCCGAAGTCGTCACCAACGACGAATGCAACGTCTACGCCCAGTGGAGCCGGGCGTCGAACCTCCTTCCGGGAGAGTCCAAGATCCTCGTGGACGGCCTGTACGAAAAGGCCAAGGAAAAAGGCGTCCACGTGATGACCATCTACGGCACCCACGACGGCCCCACCACCAAGCGCCTCCGCGAAGCGTGGGGCGACCTGTACCTCGGCAACAACATCGGCGAATACGCGGGCTTCCTGTACCAGGACGAAAAGAGCTGCTTCCCCTCGTGGCCCAAGTGCCGCGACCTCAAGGAAGCGCACGACTGGCTCGTCGGCGAAATGCTCGCCGGCCCGCACCGCGGGCAGCTCGCGCGCCCGCCGGACGAGCGCGAACCCTGCCTCTTTTCGACGAGCGGCGCCCCCCTCGCCTGCTACGAACTGGAGGCCGGCATGGACCTCGTGTGCAACGAAATGTACGCGGTGGGCTGCGGCGACCTGGCGTACGCCGCGTCCGAAGCGCGCGGCGCGGCCCGCCGCCACGGCCGGGTGGGCTGGATGGGCTGGCTCGCCCACGAGTGGCAGACCGCCTGGCTCAAGCTTCCGTACAACGTGCCGCAGAAGCAGGACTCGCTCGAAGTCGGCCTCAAGGAACTCTGGCTCATGGGCGCGAGAATGCTCGTGCTCGAATCCGGTTCCGGCGGCACCCAGGCGCAGGACTACACCCCGCCGGACGGCGACTGCCCGCCCGACACCAAGACCCCGAAGCAGGGCTACGACGGCGAGATTCCGCGCGCATACCGCCGCACGATGAAGAACTTCTACCAGTGGACCAAGGCCACGCCGCGCGCCGAGGGCGAGCCTGTCGTGGACGCCGCGCTGCTGCTCGGCAACTACGACGGCTACGTCGGCATGACGTACCCGATCTTCGCGATCTTCGGCCAGCACCACCTCGCCGAGACGAACGCCAACTGGAAGTGCGGCGCGCCCGAGTTCACGTGGGAAGCCGTGATGGAAGAGTTCTTCCCCCACCCCGCGGACGCCGTCGCCCCGTTCGTGAACGGCTGGATCGGCGGCTCGCCGTTCGGCCAGATCGACGTCGTGAACGTGGACGACAACCTCGACGCCGGCAAGCTCTCGCGCTACAAGGTCGTCGCCTTCGGCGGCTGGAACACGATGACGCCGAAAATCGCCGCGACGCTGCGCGAACACGCCGCCGCGGGCGGTACCGTGGCGCTCATGGTTCCGCAGCTTTCCTCCCGCATCGACCGCGATTTCTCCGGCTACACCGCCGCGGACCTCGTCCAGGCCGTGCCGGGCGTCACGGTCAAAGGCCCCGTCGAAGCGGGCGGCGGCTTCCCCGGCCGCATCGCCGAGGCCGACCTCGCCCCGGGCGTGGAAGTCGTCGAGAGCCTCGACGGCCGCCCGCTCGTCGTCAAGGCCCCGTGCGGCAAAGGCGCTTTCTACCTGTACCTCGCGTGGGACTTCCCCGCGCAGATCCGCTCGTGCGCCGACACGCCGTACCCGGAGAACAAGTCGCTCGACCTCTGGCGCAAGCTGCTCGCCGGTCTCGTCGGCTCCCTGAAGCGCCCGGTCGACGTCCGCGGCGAGGACACCG
Organism: Kiritimatiellia bacterium; assembly: GCA_017476965.1. GTDB lineage: Bacteria > Verrucomicrobiota > Kiritimatiellia > RFP12 > UBA3636 > UBA3636. The sequence continues at coordinate 2,014 of JAFUXX010000490.1, forward strand.
CCTACGTGAACTGGGCCGTCTACCCCGACGGCACCGCGTACTTCCTCAACACCGACTGCGTGAAAGAGCGCACCGTCGAAATCAACGGCGTCCCGACCGTCTTCGCTCCCAAGGAGATGAAGATCCGCAAGTTCTGAGCCTGCGCCATGAAACGCCCGTCGTCCGCCGTTGCGGCCGTTTTCGCTCTCGCCGCCGCCCTCGCCGCCGCCGCCCAGTCGCCCAGCGACCACGGCACCTATTTCTCCGACGAGGAGCCGATCCGCCTCGACCTCGGCGGCAAGACCCGCCAAGTCGAAAGCTGGAGCCAGCAAAAGTGGAACGGCCAGCCGCTCTCGGTCGACAACGGAGCTCTCGTCTTCACCAAGAACGTCGGCGTCCACGGCGGCAAGATCGACGTCGGCCCCGGCGCGGCGCTGCGCTTCGCGCGCGGCGCCTCGCTCGGAACCGGTCTCGGCGACGCC
>JAFUXX010000063.1 GCA_017476965.1 Kiritimatiellia bacterium
GAGGAAGGTCGGCACCACGAGGGCGAGGCGCTTTGCGAAGTAGCGGAGCACCGGAACGGGAGGGCGCGGCCGTCGCGGGCCGGTCAGTCCTGCGGCGGGTCGAACGTCTCGCCGCGGAGGATCACGGAGCGCAGCGCGGGAGCGGCGCCGGAGTCGTCCACGAGCAGCACGTCCGCGGGGCGGCCGGGAGCGATCGTCCCGGCGTCGAGCCCGGCCGCGGCGGCGGGCGTCGCTGTTGCCATCTTGACGGCGTCCTCGAACGGGATGCCGAACGAAACGGCGCGGCAGACGCAGTCCCACAGCGTGGCCGTGGACCCGGCGATGGTGCCGTCTTCGAGACGGGCCTCGCCGTTCTTGAGGAACACGCGCAGGCCGCCGCAGTCGTATTCTCCTTCGGGACCGCCGGCGGGGCGGATGCTGTCGGAGATGAACACGATGCGGTCGGGGCCGAACGCCTTGTACATCATGTACACGACGGCCGGGGCCACGTGGAACCCGTCGCTGATGAGCTCGATGTACGCGCCCTTCGCGTGGGCGGCGCCGATCGGGCCCGGCTTGCGGTGGTGGATTCCGGGCATCGCGTTGAACGCGTGGGTGAGGCACGTCGCGCCGGCGTCGAACGCGGCGCAGGTCTGCTCGAACGTGGCGTCGGTGTGGCCGAGAGTCACGGAAACGCCCATCGCCGCCGCGCCGCGCACGTATTCGAGCGCGCCGGGAAGCTCCGGCGCCACGGTCACGCGGATCGCGGCGGGGCGGAGCGAGCGGAGCTCTTCGAGGTCGGGCATGCGGATGCAGTCCGCGTTCTGGGCACCCTTGCGCGACGCCGCGATGTGCGGCCCTTCGAGGTGGATGCCGGGCAGGCGCGCGCCGGGGACGTCGCGCGTGGCGGAGCACACGCGCTCCAGGTCCTCGCGGTACGCGGTCATCGACGTGGGGAGCCACGTCGTGGTGCCGTGCTTGGCGCGGAAGACCGCCATCTTGGCGAAATCCGCGTCCATCGTGTCGAGCCCGAGGCACCCGTGCGCGTGGACGTCCACCAGGCCGGGGATGGCGATCAGCCCCTTGCCGTCGATGTCGCCGGGGGCGGCGGGCAGCGCGCCCTCTTCGATCGAGGCGACGCGGTCGCCGTCGAACACGATCGAGCGGACCCTGCCGCCCAGCCTCACGTTGACGAGTTTTTTCATCGTGGCGTCGTTTCCGTTGCGCGCGGCGCCCTACGCTTCGGCGTAGAGGACCACGACGTCGGGGTGCTTCTGCAGGATCGAGGCGGGGAGCTTGGGCGTGACCGGGCCGTTCATCGCGGCGTCGAGCACGGCCTTCTTCGCGGCGCCGGATGCGACGAGCACGATCTTCTTCGCGGACATGATGCCGCCCATGCCCATCGTGAGGGCCTGGCGCGGGACGTCGGCCGCGGAGTCGAAGAAACGCGCGTTGGCTTCGATCGTCGAAGGATCGAGGTCGACGAGGTGCGTCTCGTCCGTGAATTCGTCCGCCGGTTCGTTGAAGCCGATGTGTCCGTCCGGCCCGATGCCGAGGATCTGCACGTCCGTGCCGCCGAGGCGCTTGATGCGCTCGTCGTACATCGCGCACTCCACGTCCGGATCCGCGGCGGTGCCGTTCGGGACGAACGTGCGCTCGCGCGGGATGTCGACGCGCGTGAAGAGATGCTCGTCCATGAAGTAGCGGTAGCTCTGCGGGTGCGTGCCCGGAAGCCCGCGGTATTCGTCGAGGTTCACGGAAGTGCAGCGGGCGAAGGAAAGGCCCTCTTCCTTGTGCATGCGGACGAGTTCGTCGTAGGTGCCGATCGGCGAAGAACCCGTGGCGAGGCCGAGAACGCAGTCCGGCTTGGCCTTCACGACTCCGGCGACGATTTCCGCCGCCGCTTTCGACATCTCCGCGTACGTCTTGAAACTCTGGAATTTCATCTGGTTTTTCCCGTGCGGAAAGTCCCGCGGCCCACTCGGCGGCGGCCGGCTTCCCGACGACCTCAATCGTACTGCAAACGGTGCCGCGTGGCAATTCGGGAAGCGCAAAACTACCTCCATTTTCGCGCAACGCGCGGCGGAGGCGCGCTCACGCGTGCGGCACGCGGTGCAGGCCTTCGGGAATGGTGCGGCGGTACGCTTCGGATTCTTCCAGAATGGCGCGCAGCGCTTCTTCCGGCGCGGCCGGGTCGAGCGCGGCGCGCAGCTTGCGCAGCGCCTCGACGTATTCGTCGATTGCCGCGGGGAGGGCGGGAGAGGCGCGGAGGATGTCCGTCCACAGCGCC
>JAFUXX010000491.1 GCA_017476965.1 Kiritimatiellia bacterium
CGCCGCGTGGCTGCAGGCGCGGCTGCCGGGGTCCACCCCCGAGCCGCTCGGCCTTCTCGAAAGCGGCGCCCCCGGCCGCCCCGGTCCCGGCCTTTTCGCGACCCGCGACGTTCCGGACATGGTATCGTTCACGCGCCTGCTCGCCGGCATCTACGCGAACCACGGCCCGTGCGACCGCCTGATGGCGCTTCTCGAAAAAATCGCCGTTTTCTGCCGCGCGCTGCACGACGCCGGGTTCTTCCACGGCGACCTCGGCAACCAGAACCTGCAGATCGCGCCGGACGGCAGGCCGCTCGTGCTCGACCTCGACCGCTCGCGACTCTACGGCGCGCCGCTCTCCAACGCGCTCCGCGCGCGCGACCTTTCGCGCCTCGCGCTGCCGTCCGACTTCCTGCGCTGCTTCTTCGAGATGTACTGGGCCGCGCCGCCGCCGCGCACGTTCCTCCTCGCGGAGCGCCGCGCCCGCAGGCGTTTCGCCTTCCACACCGCGACACGGCCGCTGCGCCACCCGCTGCGCCGCCCCGCGCCTTCCCCCGAGCCGGAGTACCCGGCCCCGCGCGACATCTGGATCTGGGACCCGCGGTCGGAGCAGGCCGTTTCGACGATGGTTTCGCGCGACAGGCGCAATTACCAGTCGCTTTCCCGCGTCCTCGCCCCCGCCGCCGCGCTCGTGCGCGCCTGGCCCGCGATCCGCCGCCACTGCAAGCGCCTCGCGGACGTCGCTTTCTGCCACCCCGTGCTCGGGATGCACGAGCGGTTCTTCGTGTCCGTCTCGTGCGACCCCGTCCGCTTCCCGCAGGAGCTCGACTTCGTCGCGCGGCTCGACCCTCCCGGCGTCCACGTGAGGTTCTACGCGCACGAGGACTCCGAAACGCTCGACTTCAAGCTCGAAGCGGCGCGCCGGCTCCGCTCGCTCGGGCGCCGTCTCGCCGTTTCGCTCGTGCAGGACCGCGATTCGGCGCGCGACCCCGCCGCGTTCGGCGCTTTCTGCGAAAAGGTCCTCTCGGGGCTGGACGACGGACCTGTCGCCTGGTGCGAGTTCCTCCACGCCGTCAACAGGGTGAAGTGGGGCTTCTGGAATTTCCGCGAGCTCCGCGCCGCGCTCGCGCTGCTCCCGGGTCTCGCTTCCCGGCACCCGGGCGTGCCGCTCCTCGCGCCCTCGGCGATCGATTTCGAATGGGACTTCCTCGCGGCGGCGTTGCGCCTGTTGCCGCGTCCGCACCGCGGGGCCGCGCCCGCCGCGGCAGGCCTCTCGGCTGAGCTCTACGTCGACCGCCGCGGCGCGCCGGAGAACAGGCAGTCCGGATTCGACGGCGTCGGCAAGCTCGGTTTGTTCCGCGCGATGGCGATGGCCGCCCCCGCGATCGGGCCCAAAGTCGTCGTGACGGAGTTCAACTGGCCGGTGGCCGGCACTGGCGCGTGGTCCCCGGTCGGTTCCCCGTGGGTTTCGCCCGGCCCGCGCGGACCCGGCGACCCTTCGGTTTCCGAATCCGACGCCGCCGATTTCGCAGTGCGGTGGTTCCTGCTCGGCGTCTGCTCCGGCCACGCGGACGCCATGTGCTTCTGGTCGCTCGCGGCGCACGGCTTCGGCCTCGTCGATCCAGGCGTCGCGGAAGGCGACGCCTGGCGCGAGCGTCCGGCGTTCGGCGCGATGCGCTTCCTTTTCCGCGCGCTGCGCGAGGCGGATTTCGCCGACGCCCCGCGGCGCGGCGACGGTCCGCACCGGACGTGGCTGCTGCGGTTCATCGGCCGCGACGGCGGGCGCGTGGCCGTGGCCTGGACCGCGGACGGCGCGTCCGCGCCGCCGCCCTCCGATTCCGATCTCGGGTTCGAGCCTACCCTCGTCTGCGACCGCGCCGGCGTTCCGGTGCTGCCGCTCCTCCCGCTTTCCGGCTCGCCTCTCTGGTTCTTCCGCTAGCCCCGGTACGCCGCCGTGTTCGCTTTCTGCGCATTGGATTTCGAAACGACCGGTTCGGTTCCGGGGTTCCCGAACGAACCCTGGCAGGTCGGCGCGGTGGCAGTCCCGGCCGCGGCTGGACTCGGCGGGGCGGCGGCGTTCGAATCGCTCCTGCGCGTCGCGCCAGACCGTC
>JAFUXX010000492.1 GCA_017476965.1 Kiritimatiellia bacterium
CCGCGCCGCGCGCGTCCGCCGAGCCGGCTACCGAAGGCTCAAACGTCAAGGAAGTCGTCGTCAAGGTCCGGGGCGACGCCCCGGCCGACGAATCTTTCGTCCGCTCATTCGTTTCCACGCGCGAGGGCGACCCGCTGTCGCGCACCGCGCTTTCGGCCGACGTGCGCGCGCTTGCGGAGTCGCACCGCTTCTCGTTCGCCGAGGCCGGCACGGAGAAAGTGCCCGGCGGCGTGCGCGTCGTGTTCGAGGTCGAAGCCCGCCGCGTCCTCGCGGCCGACCCGGAGTTCACGGGGCTCGACGCCGTTTCGCGCTCCCGCGCGCTCAAGACCGCCGAACTCAAGGCCGGCGACTTCGTGGACGAAGCCGTCGCCGCCGCGGCCGCCGCGAAACTGCGCGCGCTCTACGCCTCGCGCCGCCGCTTCGACGCGAAGGTGGTGCCGTCGATCGTTCCCGCGCAGGGCATGAAGGGCGGCGCGTTCCTGACGTTCGCGGTGGACGAAGGCGAGCGCGTGCACCTGGACTTCCTCTCGTTCCCCGGGGCCTCTGCCATACCGGAAACGTCGCTCGGCCGCCACGCGCGCCTGCACAGCTGGTACAACCCGCAGTCCTGGGTGATCAACCCGCAGATCGCGCCGGAGGACTTCGACGCCGTGCGCTCCGACGCCCGCAAGCAGTACCTCGACGCCGGGTACCTCGACGCCGAAGTCTCCGCCCCGCGGTTCGTCCGCGAAGGCAAGACCGTGCGCCCGACGTACGACGTGGCGGAAGGCAGGCAGTACCGCGTCGCGTCCGTCTCCGTCGAAGGGACGGGCCTCTTCCAGGCTTCCGCGGTGCGGTCCGCCGTCGCGCTCGCGCCCGGCGACGTCGCGGGCGTTTCGGCGATGGACGCCGCCGGCAAGGCGGTGCAGGACTGGTACGCTTCGCGCGGCTACCCGGACACTGTCGTCACGTACTCGGCCGTGCCGCGCTCCGACGGCGGCGTGGACGTCAGGCTGAAAGTCCGCGAAGGGACGCTCGTGCACGTGCGCGACGTGAAGGTGCAGGGCAACACCACGACGAAGGAAAAGGTGCTGCTGCGCGAAATCGCGCTCAATCCCGGCGACGCGTACGACACCGTCGCCGCGGAGCGCTCGCGCCGCCGCCTGTCGAACCTCGGCTACTTCTCCGACGTGCGCCAGTTCGACGCCCCCGCAGGCCCCGGCCTGCGCGACGTGTTCTTCGACGTGACGGAAAAGCCGACGGGCAGCTTCACGTTCGGCGCGGGCTTCTCCTCCGTGGACCACCTCATCGGCTTCTTCTCGCTGTCGCAGTCCAACTTCGACATTTTCGGGTGGCCGTCGTTCCGCGGCGCCGGGCAGAAGGCGCGGCTCGACGTGTCCGCTTCCGGCGACACGACGGACGTGGACGTGTCGTTCGTCGAGCCGTGGTTCCTCGACCGCCGCCTCAACCTCGACGTCGACCTGTGGCTGCACACGCGCGAATACAGCGAATACGACGAGCGCCGCCTCGGCGGCTCCGTCGGCCTGGCCAAGTTCTTCCCGTGGGTCGGCCGCCTCGGCCTCGACTACGGCATCGAGACGGTGCGCCTCAAGGACGTCACGGACGAGCGCTTCCACCTGCTCGCGAGGCCCGACGAGGAGTTCTCCTTCCTCGACGAAGACGATTCGTACCTGCTCGGCTGGGTGCGCCTCGCTTGGACGCTCGACACGCGCGACAACCCGCTCGTGCCGACGCGCGGCACGCGCGCCAACGCCCACCTCAAGCTGCACAACGCGGCGTTCGGTTCGGACTACGACTTCTACGAGGCGAACCTGAGGGTCTACCACTACCTGCCGATGCCGTTCGGCACGACGCTCTCGCTCTCCGGCCAGGCGACGACGGCGGACGGCATGGGCGGCGACGAAGTGCCGATCGGGTCGCGGTACTTCCTCGGCGGCGGCCGCAACGCGCGCGGCTTCCGCCACCGCGACCTCGGCCCCAAGGCGATAAGCGACGACTACGAGGGCGACTTCTCTCCCGTCGGCGGTCTCACGAAACTGTGGGCCACGGCCGAATGGTCGGTGCCCGTGTTCGACCACGTCCGCCTCGCCGCGTTCTACGACGTCGGCAACGTGTGGGAGGACTCGTGGGACTTCGACCTCGGCGACCTGGCGACCTCGGCCGGCGTCGGCATCCGCTTCGACTTCCCGGGCTTCCCGATCCGCCTCGACTACGCGAAGGCGATCGACGAACCCGACGAATGGGTGCGCTCGCGCAGGTTCGTGTTCTGGATCGGCTTCGACAACTGATTTTCCGCCATGTTCCTCAAACCGGACTATCCGGCCCTCGCGGGCCTCTCGGCGGCGGTCGGCGCGGCCGTTGCGGCGCTCGCCCTGCCGGGCGTCGTGGCGCCG
>JAFUXX010000493.1 GCA_017476965.1 Kiritimatiellia bacterium
TCGAACCCCCGGTACCAGTAATCCCGGTACGACGGTTTAGCAAACCGCTGCCTTCGGCCACTCAGCCACCTCTCCGCATCGGACGCGCTCCGGGCCGGGGCCCGGCGTCGCGCGCGCCGGAAAGGATACCACCCCCCGCGTGCAATCGCAAGCAAATTCCGCGCCGCGGCACGAAACTCGAAACAAGAGACGCGAGGCGGGCTCCCCCGTCTCGCGTCTCGTGTCTCATGCCCTCCCACGGGAAGGGGAGCGGGGCGGGGTCGGAGCCCTCTCCCCGTATCCTGAGGCAGCACAAAGTGCTACCTCAGGATTATGAACGTGCCCTTGAGTTGGCCCCAGCACAGGACGTTGTCTCCGCTTTTGTCGGCGCGCACGATCCACGTGTTGCCGTCCTCGTCGCGGGGAAGCGTCGCGGGAAGGGAGATGTCGCCGCTGCAACGCGCCACCCGCACGTACGAGCGGGATTCGCCGACTGAGATGGCGGAAGCGGCTATCGTGCCGGCGGAGGCGTCGAGGTCGCCGTCGATCGCGATTTCCTCTTCGGCTCCGAACGACAGGGTGGCGCCGGCTTCCACGGCGACGGACCCACCCATGTCGCCGTTGACCACCAAGGTTCCGGCCGCGACCGTCGTGGTGCCCGCGTAGAGCTGCTTCGTTGCAAGCGTGAGCGTGCCGTTTCCGGTTTTGGTCATGCCTCCGGTGCCGTCCATCACGGCGGAGAGAGTGACCGCGTGGCGCGCTTCGAGAGTCACGCCGCCGGCGCCGACGTGGAAACAGGCCGTGTCGGAGTTGGCGTTGGCCCTGATCCAGTTTGCGTTGTTTTCTTTCGAGACGAACCGGGCTCCGTCGAGCGAGATGGAGTATTTGTCCGGATCGGCGCCGAGGCCGTTGCCCACGGAGAACTGGTTGTTGGTCACGACGGAGTTCCTGATGGTCATGGCCAGCGAATCCGTGCGGACGGCGGCGTTCAACGTCGCGAATTCCGCTCCGGAGTTTTCCATTTCGAACACGTTCGAACCGCCGTTTCCGTCGTAATCGCCGAGGCGCAGTTCGGCCTGGGCGAAGAGGTATCCGCCGTCGGACAGGTAGACTTCGGTGCGGCGGCGGCCGCCTTGGCGGCTGCCGAAGTAGATGTAGCCCCAGCCCTGGAACAGGGCCTTGCCGCCGGCGACTTCGAGAACGAACGCCGTGTCGGCCGAATTTCCGCTCGCGAGGTGGCGTTCGGAGCTCGTGGAATTGATGAAAACGCCTCCGTTTCCGACGCGCAGGGTGCGCTTTCCGGCCACGGCGGGGCTGTCGAAAAGCTGGCAGGACGTGCTGAGCGTCGCGCCTTCTCCGACCGTGATCGTGCCCGGCAGCCAGCTTGTGAGATACCCGGACGGTCCGGCGAGCGTGTAAGTGCCGTTTTCAAGGACCGCGCCGTCCTGGAGCACCGGTTCGGCGCCCGAGTTCGTGTCTTGCCGCAACGTCAGCGCGGTTCCGCCGGCGTCGAGGGTTCCGCCGCGGATCACGACGTCGTTGGCCTCGGACGAAAGCGGGGATTCTTCGAAACCGGAAAACGCCACGGTTCCCTCTTCGAGCGTCAATTTGCCTCCCCACGAGGAGCCGGCAACCGTCATCGTGCCGGGGCCGTCCTTGACGACCTTGTACGCGGAAGAACCGTCGAACCCGCCCTCGAACGCGATGTCGCCCACGGCATGGACCGTGGTTTCGGCCGAGGACGCCGTGGCGCCGATGCGGAGCGTCTGCGCGTTTTCGGACAGGTTCGTCCAAGCCGGCGCGGAAAGGGTTCCGGAACCGGAAACGGAGAACGGTCCGCTCCCCGCGTCGAACGTCACGCTCTGGACGACAATCCCGGGCAGGTCGTCGACGTTCGCGGCATTGGAAGCGCCCGTGAACCGGAGCCAGTCTCCGGTGTTCGGAACGCCGGCGGCGTCCCAGTTCCCGGCGGTCGACCAGTTGGCGTCGCTCCCGAGACCCGTCCAGACCGCTTCCTTGATTGCGTTTTCGGACCGGACGTAGATCGAACCGCCGTCGATTTCGGCGACCAGACCGGATGAAATCTGCGGCGCGACGGCGGCGAGCATCGCCGAGAGGAAGTCAGCGTCGTCCGACGTGAAAAGCGCCGTGTCCAGCGGCCATCCCGACGCATCGAACGAGATCGTCGCGTTTTCGTAGCCCGAAACCGCCGCGATGACGTTTCCGAACGTCCCGATGTTGAGCCTCGCCCCGGTGCCGAGCACGAGCGAAGAGGTCTTGACCGGGACGGAGGCGAACGTCGCCGTGCCGCCGATTTCGACGGAGGGCACCTCGCCCTGCGTGGAGGAGGTCACGTTCAGCGTGGCGCCGGAAGCGACCGCAATCGGGCCGGCGACGGAACCGGTCAGGTCTACGGTGCCTTCGGAGACTGTCGTCGTGCCGGTGTAGGCATAGGCGGCCGGAAGCGTGAGTTTCTTGGCGCCGGTCTTGGTCAGGCCGCCGTCGCCGTCGATGATCGCTTCGGTGCTCAGCGTGATGTCATGGCGCGCGTCGAGCGTCAGGCCGTCGCCCGTCGTGTGGTAGAGCACGGTGCCGGCGCGCTCCGAGGCGTCGAAGAACGAGGCGTTGGCCTGGAGCGTGTGGACCCTCGCGCCGTCAAAGGTGACGGAGTTGCGCGAGGACGGCCCCTTCATCTGTATCTTGTTGAAGTAGACGTCGGAGTTGACGAACTCGAGTATTTTCGTCGCGTTGGAGTTGCGATTGTTGCCGTTGAGCGTCGAATTGATTTCGACCGTCGAGTCTTCGGCCCGCATCTTGAAGTAGGTGTTGACGGCGCCGCCCTGTTCCGAGGAGATGCGGAATTCGTCCGACTTCGTCTTGAACGAGGAGCCGCCCGTCACGAGCAATTCGAAGTGGCCATTCTTGTTGCGCGGACCAAAGCAGGTCCACGGAGCGCTCTTGCCCCTGGAATACATGAGCGTGGAGCCGTCCTTGACCGTGATGTAGGCGCCCTTTGTCGGGTCGTTGTAGCTGCCGTTGTCGCCCTGGAAGTAGTACCAGCCGGATTCTCCCTCGGTGGAGGACGGGGTTTGGACGTGGACGGTCGAGCCGCCGGAAACGATCCATGAACCCGAGCCGATTTCGAAAACGACAGGATCGACGTTGTTGGCGCTGAGAGTCAGCGTCTTGTAGTTGTCCGCCGTCGTTTCGAGCGAACCGTAGCCGGTTTTGCGGACCTTGCCGTCGATTGGCGCCGAGATTTTCGCCGCGACGCCGGAATAGACCTCGATGGTCTTCGCGGCGGACGCCGAGTCGAAAACCAGATTTCCCGGCCCGTCGATCGTGGCGTCGGCGCCAAGATACAGACCCGCCACGGCGGAGGTGTCGGCGTCGATCGTGATCGTGCAGGCGTCGCTCACGACTGCGCGGTTGCCGGCCGTGAAAAGGCCGACGGCGCCGGTGTCGGAATCCGCCCAGTTGGCGTCCGACCACTTGCCGTCGCCTCCGTTCCAGATCGAGTCTCCGGCCGGGGCGGAGACCGCCACGGCGAGGAGCGCCGCCGCGCAGAGGGTGCGTTTGTGCATTTTCATGTGGTTTTTGTTGGTGATTGTTCGTGAAACCGCCGCGCCGCCGCGGGAGGCGGCGCGAATGCCGGGCCGGAGCCGACTCCTGCCGCGGACCGGCCGGAAAAACCCGGCCCGCAGGAGGAGAATAGCCGATTGCCCGCAATAATAACTTCCGTAAATTGCACAAAAACATTTTTTTTTTAGCAAAAACGAAAGGACTTGCACCCCCGCTTCCGGTATGATTGTCCGTGCGAAAAGTTTTTCCGGAAGTCGCTTTCGAAGACGTTCCAAAGACAGGTGACAAAATGACTGCAAAAAGGTTTCTCGCCGCGACGTTCGCGGCAACGTCCGCGCTGGCGGCGCTTTGCGTGCACGCTGCCGATTTCTACTGGGTTCCGACGGATTCGGACTGGCATTCGTGGTCGGACGCCTCCAACTGGTCCGACACCGCCGGCGAGACCGTCGCCGCCGCCCCCGGCGCGGGCGACACGGTCGTTTTCCAGAGCCGCGTCGAAAACTTCTTTGTCGATCTGGACGGTGCCGATGTCGAGGTGGCTACGCTCAAATTCGGCAACGGCAAAGCCGACAAAATCGGAATCCGCAACGGCGGCTTGACCGCGACTTCCGGGACGAGCCAGTTCCCGAAGGAATGCTCGATCGACATCCACGAAGGCGGCACGTTGCGTTTCGGATCGTCTGCCGTAGCCGAATTCGGCAACAACTGGGCGAGCAACAACAACAATCCAAAGATGGTGCTGGTCGTCCACGACGGCGGTTTGTTCGACATCGAGGGCCGGATCAACCCTCGTCACTTGTCACTTACGGTCGAAGAGGGAGGCCGTTTTCTCTACGGTTCCACCGCCAAGGCCGACAATGCCAACGCCAACGTCGATTTCCTGCTCTACAATCACGGAACGTTCGACTGGCCCAACGGGTTCCGAAACTACAACGGTGCATGGAGTTTCCGCCCGATCATCCGCCAGCTCGCCGGCGAATGGATTCTCGGCAACCAAATCAAATACAACGAAAACATCTTTTTCCGGATCGAACTGACCGGCGGCAAGATTTCCGCGACCGGAGACGTCTCGTTCCTCTTGGAGAGCGGCAGCCGCGGCGCGTACATGAAGTTCGTGGACGGCGCGGACATGGAACTTTCCGTCGCTTCCGGCAAGACGCTCGACATGAGCAACGCTACATACGACGGCTCCGTGGCGGTCAAGAAGACCGGTGCGGGCAAGTTGAAGCTCGCGGAGCTTCCGACGTCGCTTGACTGGCAGGAGGGAGCGATCGAGTTCACGGCGTTCTCCCGCTCCTCTCTCGATTCGCTTGCGACCGGCTCGGGCGTGACGTTCCCGGTGTCGATTTCCGGCTTCCAGGTCGGCGAACTTGCCGGAAACGAAGGCACGCTCGCGATCACGGCGCCCGGGTTGACCGTTTCTTCCGTGGCCGAGGGCGCCCCGCTCACCGGTTCGGTCACCGTTGATCTGGCGAATTTCTCCGCCGGCAGCGTGATCGTGGACACTCCCGACGCCACGCTCCGCGCGCAGGTCAAGGCCGCCGCCGAGGCCGCCGCCGCCGGGACCGACATGAACATCGTCGAGGACGGCACCTTGGTCAAGGTCGGCGTGGCCTCCAACGCCTGGCTCTTCGACGGCTCCAACGGAGTCACAGACATGGCCGATGCCGATGGCTGGAGCACGGGCGTCCGCCCCGGCGCGGGCGAGGATGTCTTGGTCGCCGGCGCGGGCGTGAGCGCCGTGCTCACTGCGGCGACTCCGGCTTACGCTTCCATCGCCGTGACGGGCGGCGCGACGCTGCGCCTCGCCGCCGCTCCGGCGGAAGGCACCGATCTCTCGGTCGCAAACGATTCGCATCTCGTCGTCGGGACCGGCGTTTCGGTCCCCTCTTTGTACGGCGCCGTCAATGCCACGTTCGAGGCCGGTTCCGCGCTCGCGGTTCCCGCCGGCGAAACGTTTGCGCTTCCGGCCGGCGTCGCATTCGAAGCCGATTCCGCGGAAAGTCTCGTCGCCGTCACGGTGCCGGCCGGTGCCACTCTCCAGGTGCCCGGCGGCTACGGCTTCAGGAACGTGGCGCTCCTGCTCGACGGCACGGCCGGAAGCCCCGCCGCGCTCGCCGCGACGGGCGACGGCCCGATAACCTTCGGCACGGCCGCCGCAGGCGAAACCGCCTACTTCGCCATGGCCGCGACTAACGCCGCGATTTCGGCGACGAACGAAGCGCAGGCCGAAAACGGCTCTCCCCTGGTCTTCGCTTCGCCCGCCTCGGGCGGAACTGTCGTCGTGGTCGGGGATGTAGTCCTCAAAGACTGCACGATTGCATACACCGGCCGCGACGGTTTTTCGATCGGCGTGAACAACCCCGAGGAACAGGCCTTCACCGTGGTCGTGGACAATACCGAACTCGATTTCGCGAACGAGTCCTACGTTTCGGGCGGAGCCACGCTCTCGCTCGAAAACGGTTCGTTGCTGTTCCGCCGGCGCCGCACCGTGAACCAGCACAACAGCGACGTTGAAAACGAGTACAACCTGCGCGTGCAGGGTCTCGGCCGGATCGTCGCGACCGGAGGGAGCGAGGTGCGCGCCAGCATCACAAGGGTCAACGGCAACACCGCCGACGGGGCGATCTGGCTCACGCCCTCCGTTGCGGGCCATGTCGGTCTCGAAATCGGCGAAGGCGGGATCGGCTGCTGGCACAAGGCCAACGCATCCGGAGGCGGCACAGCCACGTTCGCCGACGGCGTGATGCAGGTGTTCAACGCTTACTGGTGGGGTTTCGGCAACCGTGCGCGCATCTTCCAGAACTTCTCGGCCGTCAACGTGCCGGAAGGGACCACGATGACCCTCTGCGGCGTCGCCGACAAGTTCGGCGACAACGCCCAGGCGCTGTCACCGCTCTTGCTCGAAGCCCCCTTCGCCGGCGGCGGCGACGTGGTCGTCACCAACTCGCGCTCCGGCTACACGTTCGGACCGGTTCTGTCGCGTTCCGACAACACCTGCACCGGGCGCCTGGAAGTGGCGCCCGGAGCCGGGTCCGCGCTTTCCACGCTTTACATCTCCTCCGGCGCGAACTGGGCTGGTACCGTGGTCTGGAACGGGCTTGAGCAGCTGGTCGATCCCGTGACCGGTACCACGCCTGCGGCAAACTCGCCGGTTTCCGTCTCCTTCGGCGGCGTGCAGCTCGACACCGATCTGGCGCTGCGCGTCTGGAAGGATGCAACGACCGGCGAAATCGAATCCGACAGGATCGACATCGGCACGATCGGCTGGAGCGGATCGGGCGCGCTTGCGATGGCGTTCCAGGACGGGTACGAGCCGGAAGGCGGCGATTCGTGGACGATCGGCACGATGCCGGCGGACTGCGACCTGCCGCCCGTGTCGCCGCGCTCGGTCGTGCTCGTGAAGGAGCCCATCGACGGCGGCGACGGCTCCCAGGTCGTAGTCCGCGCCAAGATCGCCAAGGGCACGTTCATAATCCTGAGGTAGCGCCTTGTACCTACGGGGAGAGGGCTCCGCCCCCTCCCCGCTCCCCTTCCCGGTTGGGGCGTGGGGCGCCTTTACGGTAGATCGGGCGGCCGGAGACTGCGGTGAGGCGGGTTTCGTGGCCGGTGGCGGCGTAGACGAGCGTGGAGACCGGGTCGTGGGCCGGGGTTGTATTTGGCTCGGCTGCCAGATCGAGCACGAAGAAATCGGCGTGTTTGCCGGGCTCCAGCGAGCCTATGTCCGGGTCGTGCAGGGCCGCGGCGCCGCCGAGGGTGGCCATGTCGAGCGCCATTTGGGCGGTCATGGCCGAGGGGTCGCCGGCGGAGGCTTTGCCAAGCAGCGCCGCGAGCCACATTTCGCGCACCATGTTCTGCTGGTTGTTGGAGGCCGGGCCGTCCGTGCCGAGCGCCACGGGCAGCCCCGCCCGCACCATCGCCGGCACGGGGGCCGTGCCCGACGCCAGTTTCATGTTGGAGGCCGGGTTGTGCACCGCCACGCAGCCGCGGTCGCGCAAGAGCGCGATCTCGTCGGGAGTCACGTGCACGCAGTGGAAAAAGGTGGCGTCCGGGCGCAGCAGGCCGAGCGAGTCGCAGTACTCCACGGGCCGCAGCCCGTGCTCGGCGACGCAGTCGTCGGTCTCTTTTTGCGTTTCGGCGAGGTGCATCCCGAAAAGCGCGCCGGTTTCGTCGCACAGTTCGCGGCAGGCGCGCAGGATCTCCGGGTCGGTCGTGTACGGCGCGTGCGGGCACACCGCGGCGCGCAGGCGCGGGTGCCCGCTCCACGCCGCGATGTTTCCGCGCATCCGGGCGAAAAGCGCCTCGCGCGTGGCGCCGCCGAGCTGCGGGAAGAAGCGCGTGACGTTTTCGC
>JAFUXX010000494.1 GCA_017476965.1 Kiritimatiellia bacterium
AGGGTTGGCGGCCGGAACCGGCGGCGGAGGTTCCGCGGCGGACGCGCGCCCGGCTCCGGCTTCGGCGAAAACGAATTCCGAGTCGCCGATTCGGATCACGTCGCCGACGGCGAGCGCCACGGCACCCTCGGCGCGTGCGCCGTTCACGAACGTCCCGAAGCGGCTTCCAGTGTCCTCGACGGCCACCACGCCGCCGATCGAGACGAATCTCGCGTGGCGGCGGGATGCGTGGGCGTCCGTCAACCGTATCGCGGCATCGACGCTCCGCCCCGCCGCGAGGTCGAAATCTCCTGGCGGAAGGGGAACGTCGCCGGAAGCGGAACGAAGCAGGTACCGCGGCATTCGACGGACTTTCGGAACGGGGGGAGGCGGCTACCAGACGAACCAGTTGAGCCACGACCAGAAGCCGTGGTACTTGGCGTTCCGCTCGCGCTCTTCCTCGATGCGCTCCTTGTTGGAGCGGTTGGCGTCGTAGGAGATGTCGCGCAATTCGGAATTGGGAACCATCGGCTCCTCGTCGTCGCGCACCTTGCGGATGCTGACGAGCACGCAAATGGCATCGTCCTCGTTGCGCTCCTCTTGCTTGGCGACGAACCAGTTGAGCACCGGGACGTGGCGCAGGACGGGGGCGCCGCTCGGAACGGTGGTACCTTCGGAAAGCCTCTCGAAACCGGCCACGGCCACGGTCGATCCGAGCGCGCAACGGACGGTCGGAGAATAGGAATCCTTCTTCTGGTCCACGATCGTCGTCCCGGCGACGCTCCTGAAATCGGGATAGCCGAAGAGCTCGAAATCGACGTCGACTTCCGCGGCGTCCGCCGAAATGCGGCGGGAATTCTTGTTGACGATCTTGAAACCGTAGTCGTAATCCTGCGGCTGGGGGGCCTCGCCCTCGCCGGAAGCGGGCGGCGTCACCTTCATCGAGCCGCCGAGGTGGAGCGTCTTGCCCGCGTCGCCGTTGGCGTGGAACCGGATCGTGCCCTGCTGGCGCTCGCGGATCACGCCGTTGTCGGCAAGCATGTTGATGGCGGAGTTCAAGTCTGCGTCGATCCTGAAATTCTCGGCGGACTTGTGCCGCCCGGTCAGGAAATCGTAAAAACCGTTCCAGAGGAATCCGACGTTAAGACCTTCCTTGCTGCGCTCGATTTTGTGGCCGGCGGACTTCGAAACCTTGAGGAAAGCGACGCCGAGTTCGAGGAGCGAATCGTCGACCGTGACGGCAACCACGGCCTGGGCGATGGTGGACTTGGCGGCGTCCTTCGGCTCGCCGACGATTTTGAGCCAGGGTTTGCCCTTGAGGACGCGGACGATCTTGTCCACGTCGGAAGCGGCGTAAACCGTGCCGGAGAAGTTGAGGACATTGCCGGAGTACGTCATGGACACCTGGCCGTCGGACGGCTGCTCGCCCTTGGCGGCGAGGCGGATCCCGGCCGCGACGAGATCGTCGCGCAGGCCGTCGATCGTGGAGGCGTCGACCGCGAACTCCACGTCGTCGTCGATCAGCCCCTTGAACGCCGACAGCCCGCAGATGCGCTCGTAGCGCGCCCAGTCGGACGGGTTGTGTATCGTGCCCGTCGCGACGATCTTGTCGCCCATCTTCGAGCAGCGGAGGCCGAGCGGCTTGATGCGGCTCTCGAACATGGGGAGCACTTCGTCCACGCGGTCGAGGATTTCGATCGTGACGAGGGTTGCGCCGCCGGACGGCGACTTGAATTCGACCTGGCTCGTGCCCTTGGCGCCGACCGCGGTCGCCACGGCGAACGTCGCGCCCTTGGTCATCGTGACGGAAACGGCGTCGCGTCCGGAAATCTGGTTGTAACTCGACGGGGCGAAGTCGAAATCGATCGTCACGCTGTGCCCTGAAGCCACGGAGAAGAATTTCGTTTCAGTCTCGGCGGACGCCCGCAGCGCGGGCACGAGAAGCGCCATGATGGCGAATGTCCTGAACGCTCTTTTCATTTCTGTTGTGTCGTTTTTCTGAATTCGTGAAAGGGTTGCCCTGCGGGTCGCGGCCTCCTGGCGCGGTTCAATCCTTGGAAGAGAGTTTGAGTTTGTCCACCGTCAGGTCTTCCCACGAGACGCTGCCGCCGACCCCGACGTCCATGTTGGACATGTCGTCGGTGCGGCGCAGGAGCGGGTACAGCGGGAAGTTCTGCGACGCGGTGACGAGCTGCAGGGCCTTTTCCGGCGGGGCGGAAACGAGAATCGACCCGTTGGAGACGTCGAGAACCTTTTCGCACGGGAACAGCACCGACAGGCGGCGCTCGGTGCGGTAGCGGTACTTGCGCGTTTCGTCCGTCTCGCCCGTTTCTTCCCTGACCTGCACGTTCTGCATGGCGGCGATCGCGATTTCGTCGTTGGGCTTCAGGTGCGACATCAACGGCGAATCGCGGAACTTCACGGCCACGACGAATTCTCCGACGCCGACGAGGTCGGACTGCCCGGCGTCGGTCTGCAGGTCGTCGTACAGGATCGGGGAACCCTTCGGAATTGCGTGGGACGTCTTGAGCCCCGATATCCGCGGTATGTCCGACGCCGGAATGTGGCGCCCGGGCAGATACGCCTTCTTCGATATCGACGTCGGTTTGCACTCGCCCTTCGAGATGGGCTTGTTCTTCTCGATCTTGACGCTGGCGAAAACCACCATTTCGGTGTCTTCGTTTTTGCCCGAAGCCCGGTTCAGGGACTTGTTCACGGAAAATGCCGCCGCAAGGCCGAGGAGGACGGCCAGGACGAGCGGAATGGTGTTTTTCATGGTTTGCGTTTTCCGTTTTCCCGGCGGCGTGGCGGCGCGGGCGCCGCGCCGCCGGGGGTTGGTTCCGAGATTTCGCCTTTACTTCGCGGCCTTGTCGGCCTTCGCCTTGGCGGCGGCTTCGGCTTTGGCTTTCGCTTCGGCCTCGGCTTCGGCCTTGGCTTCGGCCTTCGCCTTGGCGGCCTCTTCCTTCTGCTTGGCCTTCGCCGCCTTTTCGGCGAGCTTGGCCTGCTTCCTGGCTTCGGCTTTCTCGGCCTTCGTCTTCGCGGCTTCGGCCTTGGCCGCTTCCCGCTGCGCCTTTTCCTCCGCCTTCTTGGCTTTCTCCTCGTCGGTTTCGGGTTTGGCGGTGCGAGTGTAGATTTCGTCGTGCTTCGTCACTTCCGAGAGACCGCTCTCGAAGGAGGAGAGCACGTAGTCGCCGTTGCCGTAGAGCCAGTCTTCGAGGAGCGTGGTGTTCACCGCGTCGTCCACGACGGGCTGGAAGCGCAGCGTGTCGAGGCGGAGGTAGTCGACCGAACCGATCGACGCCGCTTCGCTCACGTCCATGTCCGTGTGGACGAACACGGGCGAACCGAACACGCCCTGCTTGCTCTTGAGTTCCGGCGTCTCGACCGTGAACGCCTCGGCGCGGTGGATCTTGCGCGTGATGTCCGGGTTGCCGTCCAGCACCTGGCCGTTGATGATCACGAGACCGGGCACCTTCTGGCCGTTTGCGCCGGTGTAGCCGTTCCAGATCGAATACACCTTGTCGGCCGGGGCGTTGGCGACCACGTAGACGTAGCCTTCCTTGTCCACGACCGCGAGACCTTCGCCCTTGGAGCCGTGGCCGGAGAGCGAGCCGCTCTTGAGGTCGAGCTTGCCGCCGACGTCGAGCTCGATGTGGCCGGAGCCGTCCGCCGAAATCTGGCCGATGTGGCCCGCGACGTCGAGCGTCATGTCGCCGCCGGATTGGATGTTCACGCCTCCGCCCGCGGGGACGAGACGGCCGTTTTCGCCGAGGTTCGGCGCGGAGAGTTCCAGATCGCCCGAGGCGGCGATCCTGCCGACTCCGACCGTGCCCGCCGCGGTTTCCTTGACGTACACGTTGCGCCCGGAAACGTCCTTGAGCGTGCCGCCCTGCGTCTTGGTGACGATTGGGGCGGACGGGGCGCCGATGTCGCCGGACGCCTTCATCGTCAGGGACTTGGTCGCCACCTCGCTGCCGTTGTCGCGGATCGAGCCGCGGGCGTCGAACGTGGCGTCGGTCGCCGTGACCTTGCCCATGTCGATGTTGCCGGCCGTGACGTCCGCGCTTCCCGCCGCCATCGTGTCGAACTTCAGGTCGCCCGTCTGGCTTTGGAGCTTGCCGTGGACGTCGAACGCCTTGACGTCGGCCTTGCCGCCGGCCTTGATTTCCGCGTCCGCGCCGGCCTTGATCTTGTCCTTCGCGGCCAGCGTGGAACCGGTGTCGAGCTCGAGTTTCTTCCCGGCCTCGATCGTGTCGACGTCCGTCTTGCCGCCCACGTCGAGCGTGAGGTTGCCGGACGCCTTCGTTTCCTTGACGGTGTAGTCGCCGCCCTGCGTGACCGTGAGGTCGGCGTTTCCGTTGGCGGAGACCTTCGCGCCGGAAATCCCGGAAGCTGCCACCGCCACCTCGTCCGCGGCCTTGAGGCCGTCGGCGCCCACCGACACGCCGCCGGCGGAAACCGTCGTGGCGCCGAGGACGTTGACCTTGCCCGCGACGTCGATCTTCACGTCGCCGCCGGTGCTTTCGGCCGCGAGGTTGATGGAAGAACCGACGTCGGTGATGACGATGTCGTCCTTGGCCTTCACGGCGGCGTTGCGGGCAACCTCGATCTTGCCGTCCGCCTTCACGCTCTTGCCGGCTTCCGCGCCGAAGTCCTTGGTGGTCACGGCCGCGCCGGAAGCGACGGTCGCGTCGCCCTTGTCGGCCTTCAGCACCGTCGCGCCGTTCTTGGCCGCCACCGTGCCGTTCACCGTCACGTCGCCTTTTTCCGCCCGCGCGAGCACGTCGCCGTTTTCGGCCTTCACCGAGCCGTCCACCGTCACGTCGCCGCCCTTGGCGTCGATCAGCGCATCCTTGCCCGCGGTCACCGAGCCGGCGACCTTCACGGCGTCGTCGGCGGTCAGCGAAGCGGTGCCGTTGCCGGCCTTCACGCTCGTCACCTCGATGCCGTCAGCCGTCGCCGTCAGCGTCGCGTTCCCGGACGCATCCACGTCCGTCGCCGTGATCTGGCCGTCGGCTGTCACATCGACATCGCCGGCCGTGGCCTTGACCTGGGTCAGGGTCACGTCGTCCGCGTCGTTCAGAGTGACCGTCGCGCCGTTAGCCGTGACACTGTTGAAGTCATTGTCCGCGTTGTCCAGAGTCACAGAGTGGCCTTCAGCCGTCACTGTAGTTTCTCCGGCGATATCGGCGGCGGCAGTCTGCGACACGTCGCCGTCGGCGGTCACGGTGAGTTTCGCCGCCCGGATCGCGTCGAGTTTGAGCGTGCCGTCGGA
>JAFUXX010000064.1 GCA_017476965.1 Kiritimatiellia bacterium
CGCTCCCAGCGGGATCCGGTGGCGCGGTCCTCGCCGGCGAGGGGCGCTTCTCCACGACGCCCGAAGGCGCGATCCGGGCGGGATGGACGGCCGTGGCGGACAAGGACGGCACCATGTCCGAAGCGTTCGTCGGAACCACGATCCAGACTGCCGATCTCGCCGGGGGCGCCATCGCCCTCGACGCGCGGGTCGTCGACGTCCCCGCCGCGAAGGGCGGCCGCCCGCGGCTCTTCCAGGGGCGCGTTTCCCGCCTTGTCGCCACGGCCCCCGGCGGCCGCGTTCTGCTCGACGCCGCTTTCGACCGGCCCACGGAGGTCCTGGTCCAGGACGACCGCTTCTACGGCACCGCCAACGTCGTCCTGCGCTTCTTTTTCGCCATCGGCCGCGTCGAGGCCGGCCGCGAATACGCAGTGGGCGGAACTTTCGCCGCGGACGGCGCGCCGCTCGCGCTCGCCGTCGGCCGTCCTGTGCGCATCGCGGCCGGCGGGGACTGGATTCCCTTCCGCTACGACCCGTGGATCGAACCCGGTTCGGCGCTCGACTTCACCGGCGTCGTCCCGCACCACGAACCCGCCGGCGCGTTCGGGCGCGTCGTCGTGGCCGGGGACCACTTCGAATTCGCGGACCTGCCCGGCGTCCCGCAGCGCTTCTACGGCGTGAACGTCTGCGGCACCGCCAACCTCCCCGACACCCCGGAGCAGGCGGAGCGCTTCGCCGCCAACCTCGCCCGCATCGGCTACAACTCAATCCGGCTCCACCATCACGAGAAATGGCTCGTCAGAAAGGACGGCGCGCTGCCGAAAGCCGGAAGTCCGGGGGCGGAGCCCCCGTCGTCCTTCGACGATACCGTGCCCGACCCGGCCCAGATGGAGAAGTTCGACCTGCTCGTGGCCGCCTGCGCGAAGCACGGCATCTACGTCACGACGGACCTCTACGTCTCCCGCGCCCACGTGATCCCGTGGCGCGCCATCGGCATCGACCGCGACGGCCCGGTGCCGGCCGACAAGTACAAGCTGTACTGCGCGTTCTGGGAGCCTGCCTGCTCGAATCTCTGCGCATGGTCGCGCAACTTCCTCCTGCACGTGAACCCGCACACCGGGCGCAGCCTCGCCGAGGAGCCGGCCCTCGCGACCCTCGCGCTCGTCAACGAAGGCAACCTCGGCAACTGGGGCGCCTCCGCCCTGCGCGACGTGCCGGGCGTAGCCGATGCCTGGCGGGCGTGGCTCGCCGAGCGCCGGTCCGCGCCGAAGGACGGGGACTCCTTCGACTGGGATTCCGTCCAGGAGGAAATCCCCTCCGCCCTCTACGCGGCCGACGGCGCCACGCCCGTGAACCGCCACGCCGCCGCTTTCGCAATCTTCCTTGCGGACCGCGAGGCCGCGCTCTTCGCGCGCCTCCTCGATTTCGTCCGCGGCGAGCTCGGCTGCGCGGCCCCGCTCTCCTCTCTTTCCTCCTGGTACGACCCGCTCCCGTACGCGCTCGCCCGCCGGGAGTTCGACTATGTCGATTCCCACTTCTACGTGGACCATCCGCAGTTCCTCGACACGCCATGGCGCCTGCCTTCGACGTGCCCCAACTCCAATCCCGTGCTGCGCCCCGCCGCCGGGGCGTCGAGCGTCCTCTACAAGCGCCTCGTGGACAAGCCCCTCTGCGTCACGGAGTTCAACTACTGCGGTCCGGGCCGCTACCGCGGCGTTGGCGGCATCGCCGCCGGCGCCGTGGGCGCGCTGCAGGACTGGAGCGGGCTCTGGCGCTTCGCGTGGTCGCACTCCCGCGGCGGCATCGTCTCTCCCGGCGGACCGACCGGATACTTCGACGTCGCCAACGACCCGCTCGCCATCGCCGCCGAGCGCGCCTCGCTCTGCCTCTTCCTGCGCGGAGACCTCTCGCCGCTCGAAGCGGCTGAACCGCTCGTCATCGCGGAGGACGAAATCCGCGACCCCCGCAACGGCGCGCCCAACGTCTCCTACGTCGGCAATCCCGACCGCGTCTGGGACGCCCGCCTCGGCGTCGCGACCGTTTCACGCGACGATGCTGCTGCGCGGAGGGAGCGTCCGCCGCGGGAGGAGCCCGCGGCCCCCGTCGGCCGCCGCAGCGTCTCCGTCTCCGGCGACGGCGCGTTCCTCCTCGACACGCCCCTCACCGCTGGCGGGCTCTCCACGGACTTCGCGCTACGCACTGCCGGGCCGCTCCGCTTTGCGCTGACGCCTGCGAATGACGAAGGAGCCGCCGACCCCGGGCCGCCGCCGCCGGCCACCATCTGGGTTTCGTCCCTCGACGGCGCGCCCGTCGCCGCGTCTTCGCACCTGCTCCTCACGCACCTCACCGACGTGCAGAACTCCGGCATCGAATACGCCGACGAAGATTGCACGATCCTCCTCCGGTGGGGCTCGCGCCCGCATCTCATGCGCAACGGTGCGGCTCGCATCGAGCTGGCGCTCGACGCGGAGCAGGGGGGGCGGCCGCCGTCCGTCGCGGTTTACCGCCTCGACTCCGCCGGCCGACGCATCGCCGAAGTGCCGGCCGAAGTCGTCATGCCGGAGGAGGGGGCGCCCGATCCGCTCCGCCTGCAGTTCACGGCCCGAACCGGCTACGACCCGGACGCGGCCACGTACCTCTACGAAATAGTGCGCGAGTAGCGCCAACGACAAAACCAGGAGACATCCATGAGGATACCGACCACCCGCATTCTGCGTCGCGCCGCCTCCGGCGCGGCCGTCCTCGCGGCCCTCGCGTTCTGCGCCGCGCCGTTTTCGGCGCGGGCCGCGCTCAAGTACCAGCCCGGAGACTACGTCCAGGGCGGTCTCGTCGTCCATCTCGACGGCATCGCCAACGCCGGCATCGGCAAGCCGCACGACTATTCCGCAGTGCAATGGGTCAACCTCGCCAACCCCGCCAACCCGGCCGCCATCAAGGACAATGCGGGGACCGGCTGGCGCAACGACGGCTACTATTTCTGCTGGGCGGGCGGTTCCTCCAGCTACGCGCAGCTCGTCTCCGCCACGCCGGCGATGACTCAGGCGACGTTCGAGTTCGCCGTGGATGCTAAACCTGGCGACCAGGGCAAGTTGAGTTGGGGCTGCACATTCATCAGCGCCAACTACCAGAACGACGACCAGCGTATTTGCACGACTGCCGAAAAGGAAATCCGGTTCAAGGGGGACAAGTGGACTGGCAACAACACCCGTCCCATCATTTCCTCCTGGAGTTGGAAACAGGCGTCTTTCACGCTGGCCGAATCCGGTTCCGGCAATTTCAAGGCATACGACCAAGGCGCTGCCAAAACTTCCGGTTCCTCTGCGACTTCCGGCACGACGTCCATTCCTGAAACAAAGTGGATGTTCGGGTCGCGCCTCAATCAGAGTGATGTCAACATGCAGTTAACCGGGACGATGCGCTCCGTCCGCATCTACAACCGGGCGCTTTCCGCCGACGAGGTGGCACAGAACGCGGCGATCGACGCCGCCCGCTTCGAGGGCGTGATGCCGGTGACGAACGCTGTGGTCGCCACGTCGCAGACCGGCGCGGAGGGCTACGAGGCGACCGGCGTCTATGCCGTCGATGGCTCGCACGTCTTCACCGCGCCAGCCGTGCGCACGGTCTCCGGCGAGACATACGCTCTCGCGGGCTGCACGGTCGAAAAGTGGGAAAACGGCGCATGGGGCGCCCCGGAGACGCGCACCGGCGTCTTCGCAGTCGAAGTTGCAGAGTCGGAGAAGGTCCGCATCACCTGGGACTGGACGAAGGCTTCCGGCACGCCCGGCGGATACGTGACGGACGGGCTCGTCGTCTGGCTCGACGGCATCGCGAACGCCGGTGCCGGCAAGCCCCACGACCCCTCCGCCACGCAGTGGGCCAACCTCGCCGACGCTTCCAACCCCGCCGCGATCACCGCCAACGCCTCGTCCAAGTGGATGGACGACGGTTACTACTTCTGCTGGGCCTCCTCCAAGCCCAGCTACGCGCAGCTCGTTTCCGCCGCCGCGCCCATGACCAAGGCCACGTTCGAGTTCGCGGTGGACGCGAAGGCTGGCGACCAAAGTTCCGTCAGCTGGGGCACGGCCTTCTTTTCCAGCACCAACCAAATGCGCGTGTGCGCGTTCAACGGCGGGTTGATTTTCAACGCGTTGGAGTGGACCGGCGGTTCTGACAACAACGCCCGCTCGCAATTCACTTCATGGGGTTGGAAGCAGGCGTCGTTCACCCACGGTGCGGCCGGCGCGGACGGCCAGAAGGCCTACGAAAACGGCGTGCAAAAAGACTCGCGTTCGCGCACGTCGTCGGCGGACGGCTCCATTCCGTCCGTGCGGTGGACGGTCGGAACCAGCATGAGCAACATCACCCAAGGCCAGCAATTCAACGGCACCATGCGCTCCTTCCGCATCTACAACCGTGCGCTTTCCGCGGGCGAGGTGGCGCAGAACGCGGCCGCCGACGCAGCCCGCTTCGACACCAAGCAGGGCGGCGTCGAAATCGCCCCCGACCCGCGCGGTTTCGCCGGCCGCGAGGCGGCGGGATTCTACGTTCCCGACGGCTGGACCTTCTCCGCCGGCGCCACGACATACACGCTCGGCGGCGTCGAATACGCCCCCGCAGGATACATCGAGGAAGAGTGGGACGACTCGGTCTCCGCGTATGTCTTTGAAAAGCGCGCCATGGCCGGCGTCGGAAACGCCGTCGAATACGCGCCGCCCGCCGCGCCCTTCGCGAACCGCCGCATCACTTGGCTCTGGGAGCCGGTCTCCGGCATACGCAGAGCATCGGACTACTCGATCCACGACTACGTCCCCGGCGGCATGGCGCTTTGGTTCGACGGCATCTGCAACAACGGAATCGGAGAGGCGCACGAGAGCGCCGCCGACTTCAAATGGCGCGAACTTGTAAGCGGCCAGACCGCCGAAATGACCGTCAATGACAACAGCCATTGGACGGATGACGGCTACTACTTCGCCGTTGGTTCCGGCAACGAAAGAAGCTACGCCTACCTGAAAAAGCTCGTTTCGCTCGGCACGGTCGGCACCGTACACCCTTATCCCGGAAAATTGACCCGGGCTTGGGCCGATCTCGCTTGAGACCGTCCCGTAGTGCATGTTGGAGCGCTTGCCTCAGACGGGGAATCCGGGCAGAAACGGCGTCCTGTCGGGAGGCTTGCGCTTTCGTGGTC